>NZ_JBICZC010000005.1:0-120798 GCF_043201715.1 Streptomyces sp. NPDC048291 | reverse complement strand
CCGAGCCGCTCGGGGCGTTGGTTTTTTTGTGGTGGGGGGGGGGCCCCCGCGGCCCCCCCCCCCCCCCCGCGCGGGGGGCGGGGGGGGGGGCGCCCCCCCCCCCCCCCCCCCCCCCCCCCCCCCACGATTACTCCGCCTCCGCCCCGGCCTCCGTCTGCCGCGCCGCCGCGTCGATCGCCGCCAGCGACCTGCGGACCTGGTTACGGTCCGTGGTGTACCAGAAGTCGGGCAGTGAGGACTTGAGATATCCGCCGTACCGAGCGGTGGCCAGCCGCTGGTCGAGTACGGCGACCACACCGCGGTCCCCCGACGCGCGTACGAGACGGCCGGCGCCCTGGGCCATCAGGAGCGCGGCGTGGGTGGCGGCGACCGCCATGAAGCCGTTGCCGCCGGCGTCCTCGACGGCCTTCTGCCGGGCGCTCATCAGCGGGTCGTCCGGGCGCGGGAACGGGATCTTGTCCATGACGACCAGCTGGCAGCTGGGTCCGGGGACGTCGACGCCCTGCCAGAGCGAGAGCGTGCCGAAGAGGCAGGTCCTGGGGTCGGCGGCAAAGTTCTTGATCAGCTCGCCGAGGGTCTCCTCGCCCTGCAGGAGCACCGGGAACTCGGGAATCCGGACGCGCAGTTCCTCGGCTGCCTGCTGGGCGGCCCGCATCGAGGAGAAGAGGCCGAGCGTGCGGCCGCCCGCGGCCTGGATCAGCTCGGTCAGTTCGTCGAGCATGTCGGCGCGGTCGCCGTCCCGTGCGGGGCGCGACAGGTGCTTGGCGACGTAGAGGATGCCCTGTTTCGGATAGTCGAAGGGCGAGCCGACGTCGATGCCCTTCCACTGCGGGAGGTCGTCCCCCTCCGTGCCCTCCGGGGCGAGGCCCAGGGAGGCGCCGACACCGTTGAAGTCGCCGCCGAGCTTGAGGGTCGCCGAGGTGAGGACGACCGAGCGGTCCGCGAAGAGCTTCTCCCTGAGCAGGCCGGACACGGACATCGGAGCGACCCGCAGGGAGGCGCCGAAACGGTCGTGGCGTTCGTACCAGACGACATCCCACTCGGAGCCGTTCACGATCCGCTCCGACACGTCGTGCACGGTCTCCACGGAGGCCAGTGCCTGTTTGCGGACCGCGTCCTCGTCCTGGACCGACTTGTCGCGCGTCGTGCCGAGCGCGGAGATCACGGTGCGGGCGGCGTCCCTGAGCGCCGACAGGGCGTAACCGAGGTCCTCCGGGATCTCCTCCAGGCGGCCCGGCAGCGCCAGCTCCATCAGCCGCTCGAAGCCCTCGGCTGCGGTCTGGAGCTGGTCGGCGGCCTTCTCGTCGACCAGTTTGGCGGCGCGCCGGACCGCGCGGTTGACCTGGCCCGGGGTGAGCTCGCCGGTGGCGACGCCGGTGACGCGGGAGACCAGTTCGTGCGCCTCGTCCACGATCAGCACCTCGTGCGGCGGAAGGACCGGGGCACCCTCGATGGCGTCGATGGCGAGCAGGGCGTGATTGGTGACGACCACTTCGGCGAGCTTCGCGCGCTCGCGGGCCATCTCGGCGAAGCACTCGGCGCCGTAGGCGCACTTGGAGGCGCCGAGGCACTCGCGGGAGGAGACCGAGACCTGCGCCCAGGCCTTGTCGGAGACGCCCGGTGTGAGGTCGTCGCGGTCGCCGTTCTCGGTCTCGTCGGCCCAGTCGCGCAGGCGCAGCAGGTCCTGACCGAGCTTGCTGGTGGGCGCGGCCGCCTCGAACTGGTCGAAGAGGCCCTCCTCCTCGTCCTGGGGCATGCCCTCGTGCAGCCGGTGCAGGCACACGTAGTTCGACCTGCCCTTGAGCATGGCGAACTCCGGGCGCCGGCGCAGCAGCGGGTGCAGGGAGTCGACGGTGCGCGGCAGATCCCGCTCCACGAGCTGTCTCTGCAGGGCGAGGGTCGCCGTCGCGACAACGACCCGCTCTCCGTGCGCGAGGGCGGGCACCAGGTAGCCGAGCGACTTTCCGGTGCCGGTGCCGGCCTGGACCAGCAGATGGGATCCGTCGTCGATCGCTTCGGCGACCGATTCGGCCATGGTCACCTGGCCGGGGCGCTCCGTGCCGCCGACAGCTGTGACTGCGGCATGCAGGAGTTCAGGGAGTGAGGGCTTCGTCATAGCGCGACCACCCTACGACCCGGCACTGACAACCGGGCGATCAAGGCGGGGACGAGGGGTGGGATCACGCCGGGGGCTCCTGGACGGGCGGACCAAGGGGGAAGGCGAGAGGGAAGGCCGGACCCGGGACCGGGCCGCTCGGATTTTTTTTCCGGACCGCCGGGAACTCGATCGGCCGCCGTTTCGTACTACATGTGTACACGCAATCACTCAGCGCTACATCAGATGACGTAGGGACCGGTCCCGGATCATGAGGGCGGCCCGTTTGGCAGGCAGGTCGACCTCGGAGGCGTAGCGGAAGCCCGCGTTGAGGAAGGCGGCCACGGAGGGGGTGTTGTGGAGATCGGGTTCCGCGACGACGCGGGCACAGGCGGGGCGGTGATCGAGTACGTGGTCGGCCACGGCTCTGAGCAGGGCGGACCCCAGTCCTCGTCCCCGGTCGGCGACATCGCCGACGAGAAGATGGACACCGGTGTCGTGCGGGCGGGCCGGATAGTGGCGGGCGAGCGGGTCCAGGTCGGCTCGGTAGATCTCCCAGTAGCTCATCGGGGTCCCGTCGAGCACGCCCAGACACGGCACGCTGCGTCCGTCTCCCGCGAGTTGGGCGCGCAGATGGTCCTCCGTCTGCGCGGGTGAGCCGGCCAGCTGCCAGAACGCGGCCACGGCGGGGTCGTTCATCCAGCCGCTGATGACCGGCAGGTCGCGTTCGACCTGGACCGGCAGCAGGTGGAAGGAGCCGACCGGGGTCTCGGCGGGGCCCCAGGTGCCGACCTGGTCGAGCAGGTCGGGTGAGCCGGGCTGGTCCAGGGGGCGGCCGGGTCTCTCGTGAGCGAGCCCGGGGGCTCGTCCGTCGGCCTCGGGAGTCGTCCCGGTGACGAGGGCGAGGAGTTCGCCGGGCAGGCGGAGGTCCAGGGTGTCCTCGCAGTCCCGGATGTCCTCGGCGGTTCCGGAGCGGCTGGGGTGGCCGGTGGGTCCGGGGCGGACCGCGACGGGGACGGGGCCGGTGTCGGCGCTCGCGTCGGTGGGAGGCATGGTGCGCTCCTCTCAGAAGACGAGGTGGGTCATGTTCCTCGGTCGGTGGATGAAAGGCGGTGAATGCGGATCGGCGAGCTCGGACCGGTGAATGCGGATCGGTGAACTCAGGTCGGTGAAATCGGATCGGTGAACGCGGTCGGTCGGCGAAGGGCGGTGTACGAGGGCCGGAGACGATGTCGATGGGGTCAGTCGGTGGGATCAGTCGGTGGGATCAGGACGGCCCGGAGTGGAGGGGGTTGGTGATGGTGACGTAGACGGACTGGGTGTCGACCGGGCCCACGAGTTCGTCGAGGCCGTGCAGCCGGGTCAGCAGGTTGGCCTTGCAGCGCAGGACGGGTGAGTCGAGCAGGCGGCCGGGCAGGGAGGTGCGCAGCCGGGCGGGGCCGGTGGCAGCGTCGGCGAGGAACCGGCGGAACGCCGCGAGCAGGAGCCGCTCGTCGGCGAGCCGCTGGGAGCCGAACGCGCCGATCAGGCCGAGCACGTTGTTGATGCCGAGGTAGTAGGCGAAGCGTTCGTCGGTGACCTCGTCGGAGACGAAGGTGTCGCTGTGCTCTCCGATGCCGGGCAGCCGCGAGTCGAGGTCGGCCCGTCGGGACTCGCGGAAGTAGTAGCCCTGGTTGTCGCGGTAGCGCCCGCCGGCCGGCCAGCCGTCGGCGTCCAGCAGGAGCAGGGTGTTCTGCTGGTGGGCCTCCAGGGCGATGCCCCCCTCGCTGTCGAGCCAGAGCACCGGGCGGACGACCTGCTCCAGGTAGCGCAGGAACCACTCGGCGCTGACGGCGCCCACGGGCCGGCCGGTGCGTTCGGCGAGCCGGGAGACCACCCGGGCCAGCCGGGAGCGGTACGGGCGGGGCCTGCCGTTCGCCGCCGGGGCGTCGAGGGGCCGGGGTGTAACCAGTCCGGCGACGCAGGAGACGTCGTCGGCGGGGGTGAACGGGTTGTGCCGGATGACCACGTCGAGTCCGGGTACGGGCCGGCCGTCGAGGCCGTCGACGGCCAGCCAGGCGGGGTCGCGCACGATGTCGAAGGCGGGGTGGGCGGCCTGCCACTGCTTGGCGAGGCCGGTGCGCAGCAGGCGGTGCACCTCGACGCCCCGGTGGAGTTCCTTGCGGAGGTTCTCCCGGCGGGAGTTGGTGATGCGCAGGCCGAGCGACAGCTTGAGCATGGCGGGGGCGCCGGTGCGGTGGACGGTTCGCACGGAGGAGGTGGGGTACCAGGGGGCGCCGAGCGGGCCCAGGTAGCGCAGGAGTCCGGCGTCGAGGAGGGCGGCGGTCTCCTCCCGGTGACCGATCTCGCGGGCCTGCCAGGGGTGCAGGGGCAGGGCGGCGGCGCAGCCGTCGGGCAGCGGCAGGACCGTGCCGGCCAGTCGTTCCATGAGATGCGCCGCGGGGACGGGACGGCCTCGTTCGGTCCAGGCCGAGTCGGTGACGAGCAGGGAGGAGGCGACCGCGATCCAGTGCAGGGGGAAGGAGCCGCGCAGCTCCGGTGAGTAGAGCCGGGCCTCGGACTCGGTCAGGCCCTCGCGGCTCTTCGGGGTCGGGTGGAAAGGGTGCCCGAGGAGGAGCGCCTGCTCGGCGGCGAGGAAGCGGTCGGGGCCGTCCGCGGGGTGGGCGCGCCGGTCCGCGATGAAGGCGACCGTGCGGCGCAGGGAGTCGGCGACCCGGGCCACGAGGTCGGCGCCGTCGGGGCCGGCTTCGGGATGGTCGGTGGCGCTCTCGGCCCGGTCTGCGGTGTCCGCCGGTCCCGCGGTCGTCTCGCGGGTGAGCAGGGCGGCGAGGGTGACCGCGTCGACGGCTGGGGCGGTGTCGGGGGCGCCGGCCAGGCGGGGTGGTCCGAAGCGGTGCCAGCCGGTCGGGGACCAGTGGCGGACCGGGGTGATCAGCGCCGTACCGCTGGCGGGGAGCGGGATGCGGAGGGTGCCGGTGTCGGGTGTGGGCAGGTTCGTCTCGCGTACCCAGCAGCGGAGCAGGCTCTCCACGGCGGCGGCCTGGGCGGCGATGCGCGGGTCGGGGTGTTCGAGGAGGTCTCCCGTGTCGTCGCGTGGCCGCTCGGGCGGGGAGGTACGGCCTCGCTGCTGGGGGACCGACTCGGCGAGCGGAACGGGGCGTCCCTGTGGGCCTTGGTCTCCGTTGTCGTCGGGTGCGGGGGTGGCGTTCAAGGAGGGTTCCTCGGGGCTCGGGCGGTGCGGTGTCCGGCGTCGGGCGGGCGAACCGGGCTGGTCGGGTGGCGAGTCGAGTGCTGGGAGTCGTGGTGGGAGTCGAGTGCTGAGACCTGGTGAGAGGGGTGGCGATGATGTGGGGTGGTTCGTTTCGCGGGGCGGCCGGTTCCTCCGGGGTCCGTCGGCCGGCCGGACTGCTGTCGGCGGTTCGGAGGGCAGGTCTCGTTCGGATGGTCCAGATGGTCCGGACAGTCCGAGCGGTCCCGGCCGTCGCGGTGCGCCGGTCAGCCGTCCGGCTTCTTGCGGCCCTCGGGTGGCCGGGACCCGGCACCGTGGGCGGCCGGGTCGCGGGCCACGGCCGCCACGGCGTCGGCGAGGCGGTCCAGTACGGCGGTCGCCTGTTCGTCGGTGATGGTCAGGGGCGGCAGCAGTCGTACGACACCGGCGTGGCGGCCCCCGAGTTCGACGATCAGGCCCCGTTCCAGGCAGGCGCGTTGCACGGCCGAGGCCAGTTCGGGCGCGGCGGGGCGCGGCACCGGCCGGGCTTCGCCCTCCCACCCGCTCACCGCGGCACCCCGCACCGCCGCGACCGCGTCACCGCCACCTTGAGCCCTGGCCTCCCCCGCCTCCCTCGCCTGCCTCGCCGCCGTCGCCTCCCCTGCCGCCGTCGCCTCCCCCGCCGCCCACTCCTGCTCCTCCGCGTCCCCTGTGGACTCGTCCCCCTCCGGGTCCACCAGTTCCACCCCGATCATCAGGCCGCGCCCCCGCACGTCTCCCACGCATGTGAAGTCGTTCTGGAGTGCGCGCAGTTGGGAGAGCATCCGGGCGCCGAGCAGGCCCGCTCGTTCGGCGAGGGCGTTCTCGCGGACGTGGGCGAGGGTGGCGGTGCCGGCGGCCATGGCGAGCTGGTTGCCGCGGAAGGTGCCCGCGTGCGCGCCGGGTTCCCAGACGTCGAGGTCGTCGCGGTAGACGACGACGGCGAGGGGGAGGCTGCCGCCGATGGCCTTGGACAGGACCATCACGTCGGGGGTGACCCCGCTGTGCTCGACGGCCCAGAAGGCGCCGGTCCTGCCCACCCCGGTCTGGATCTCGTCGGCGATCAGGGGGATGGAGCGGTCGGCGGTGAGCCGGCGCATCCGGCGGAGCCAGTCGTCCGGCGCGGGAATCACCCCGCCCTCGCCCTGCACGGGTTCGAGGATCATGCCGGCGGGGAGGGGGACGCCGGACTTGGGGTCGTCGAGGACGGTCTCGGTCCAGCGGGCGGCGAGTTCGGCACCGCGGGGGCCGCCGACGCCGAACGGGCAGCGGTAGTCCTGGGGGTAGGGCAGCCGGGCGACACGGACGTCGCCGGCTCCGCCGGAGGCGGCCAGGGCGCCGGTCGTCATCCCGTGGTAGGCGCCGGTGAAGGCGAGGATGCCGGTGCGGCCGGTCGCGGCCCGGACGAGTTTGAAGGCGGCCTCGACGGCGTCCGTGCCGGCGGGCCCGCAGAACTGGACGCGGGCACGGTCGGCGAGTCCGGGCGGCAGGGTCCGGAACAGTTCGGTGATGAAGGCGTCCTTGACGGGGGTCGCCAGGTCGAGGACGGAGAGCGGGGCGCCGGAGTCGAGGACCTTGCGGATCGCTTCCAGCACGACGGGGTGGTTGTGGCCGAGAGCGAGGGTGCCCGCGCCGGAGAGGCAGTCCAGGTAGCGGCGCCCGTCGGCGCCCTCGATGGTCAGGCCGCGCGCCCGCACCGGCACGATGGGCAGGGCGCGCGCGTAGGTACGCGCCCGCGACTCACGCGCCGACTGACGTCTCAGGATCCCCTCGTGCGCCCCGCGCGCTCCCCCG
Source organism: Streptomyces sp. NPDC048291 (assembly GCF_043201715.1). Taxonomy (NCBI): domain Bacteria; kingdom Bacillati; phylum Actinomycetota; class Actinomycetes; order Kitasatosporales; family Streptomycetaceae; genus Streptomyces; species Streptomyces sp. NPDC048291. The sequence continues at coordinate 113,662 of NZ_JBICZC010000005.1, read as the reverse complement.
GACGTCCCCCCGGTCACCGACTCCGTCACGGCCACGGCTCGCTGTCCTCCCCGCTGTCCAGAGGCGAGTTGATCGGCGGGCGCCGGGCACAGACAGCCGGACCCCCACCGCTACCAACCCCGGACCGGCCTCGGGGTTACGGGTCACCACAAGATCATTGCCGTGTGCTTGCCGTGTACTTGCTCTGGCCGGCCCAGCCGGCGTTCGCCCTGCCGGGAGAGCCGTCGCGTCCGGCACCACCGGGCGCATGCGACGCGTCGGTCCCACCCGCGGACCGCGGGTGCCCCGCTGGTGGGGCCCGTAGCGAAACCGTTGCCCATCCGACGGGAGCACCGCACAGCGACCGCATAGTGTGTGGCGCTGAAGTTCCTTGCCGACAGGGGGAGTCACCACCATGCGATCCATCCGGCCGTCGTTCGCCCGCCGAGGTGGAAGGGGCGCGCCGCGTGCGCTGGCGGCCGTCGCCCTCGCCTCGGCGCTGGCGCTGACCGCCACCGCCTGCGGCGGCTCCGGCGACGACAACGCGGGCGGCGCGGCGTCCGCGTCCGCCACCGCCGACACCGGTGACGGCAAGATCAAGATCCCGGACGACATCAAGAACAAGCTCAAAGAGCACGGGATCGACATCGACAAGTGGAAGCACGGCGCCTGGAAGAACTGGGACAAGGACGACTGGCTGCGCGAGGCCAACGATTTCGTCAACCCCATCATCAAGGGCCTGTGGGACCCGAACCGGATGCGGGACGCAAACGACCCCGACAAGAACAAGGGCGTCGACGACAACGACCTCTCCGGTGACCAGGGGGTGACCGACCCGACGCCGGAGCCGGTCCAGGCGAAGGCGGTGCGGCCGGCGTACCACGCGAGCGCGGCCACGGCCGGGAAGGTCTTCTTCGACTCCCCCGAGGGCACGATGGTCTGCTCGGCGACGGTCGTCGAGGACCCGGCGCACCCGGGCAAGTCCAACCTGGTGTGGACGGCGGGGCACTGTGTGCACGCCGGCAAGAACGGCGGCTGGTACCGGAACATCGCGTTCGTGCCGTCGTACAACGACAAGGGGCTGACGGGTTCGGCGCTGACGGCGGCGACCCGTTCGGAGGTCGCGCCGTACGGCGTCTGGTGGGGCGACGGGGCGCAGACCTCGCAGCAGTGGATCGACCAGGGCGGTGAGACGGGCGGCAACGGCGCTTCGTACGACTACGCCGTGATCCATGTGACGCCGGAGCAGGGCAGTGGCGGCAAGTCGCTCGAGGAGACGGTCGGTTCGGCGCTGCCGGTGAACTTCGACGCGCCCGCGGTGCCTAAGGTGTCGAGCATCACCGCGACGGGGTATCCGGCGGCGAAGCCGTACGACGGTTCGCTGCTGTACCAGTGCGCCGACAAGCCCGGGCGGCTGTCGGTGGATGCGTCGGCGCCGACGATGTACCGGATCGGGTGCACGATGACCGGCGGGGCGTCGGGTGGTGGCTGGGTGGAGACGGGTGCCGACGGCAAGCCGGCGCTGGTGTCCAACACGTCGATCGGGCCGGTGAGTTCGGGGTGGCTGGCCGGGCCTCGGTTGGGTGATGTGGCCAAGGGCGTGTATGAGGCGGTCAGCAAGGAGTTCGCTGATCAGTGAGGGCGGTGGTTGTCGCCTTCTCGCCGTACGGGAGCCGTGCGTCGGCGACTGACCCGTCGTCGTGGTTGATCGCGCAGGTCCCCGCGCCCCTATAGGGGGCGCGACAAGGCCCGCCCCTTTGAAAGGGAGCGGGCCTTGTCAGTCGTCACGCAGTCGGAGCCGGGACATACGGCGCCAGTTCCGCCGCCAGTTCCTCGTGCACCCGGACCTTCAGGAGGGTGCCCTCGGGGGTGTGTTCCTCCGAGAGGACCTCGCCCTCGTTGTGGGCGCGGGCCACCAGCTTGCCGTGGGTGTACGGGATCAGGGCCTCGATCTCGACCGACGGGCGGGGCAGCTCGTTGTCGATCAGGGCGAGGAGTTCCTGGATGCCCTGGCCGGTGCGGGCCGAGACCGCGAGGGAGCGCTTCTCGTTGCGCAGCAGTCGCTGGAGGACCAGCGGGTCGGCCGCGTCGGCCTTGTTGATCACGACGAACTCGGGTACGCCGGTGGCGCCGACGTCCCTGATCACCTCGCGCACGGCGGCCAGCTGCTCCTCCGGGACCGGGTGCGAGCCGTCGACCACGTGGAGGATCAGGTCGGCGTCGCCGACCTCCTCCATGGTGGAGCGGAAGGCCTCGACCAGGTGGTGGGGCAGGTGGCGGACGAAACCGACGGTGTCCGCCAGGGTGTAGAGGCGCCCGCTGGGCGTCTCAGCGCGGCGGACGGTCGGGTCCAGGGTCGCGAACAGGGCGTTCTCGACCAGGACGCCGGCGCCGGTGAGGCGGTTGAGCAGGGAGGACTTCCCGGCGTTGGTGTAGCCGGCGATGGCGACGGACGGCACCTTGTTGCGGCGGCGCTCCTGGCGCTTGATCTCGCGGCCGGTCTTCATCTCCGCGATCTCCCGGCGCATCTTCGCCATCTTCTCGCGGATCCGCCGCCGGTCCGTCTCGATCTTGGTCTCACCGGGACCACGGGTGGCGAGACCGCCGCCCTTGCCGCCGCCCATCTGGCGGGACAGCGACTGACCCCAGCCGCGCAGCCTCGGCAGCATGTACTGCATCTGCGCGAGCGAGACCTGCGCCTTGCCCTCGCGGGACTTGGCGTGCTGGGCGAAGATGTCGAGGATCAGCGCGGTCCGGTCGATGACCTTGACCTTGACCACGTCCTCCAGCTGGATCAGCTGGCCCGGGCTGAGCTCACCGTCGCAGATGACGGTGTCCGCGCCGGTCTCGACGACGACGTCGCGCAGCTCCAGGGCCTTGCCGGAGCCGATGTAGGTGGCCGGGTCGGGCTTGTCGCGGCGCTGGATGACGCCGTCGAGGACGAGCGCGCCCGCGGTCTCGGCGAGCGCGGCCAGCTCCGCGAGGGAGTTGTCCGCGTCCTGCACGGTGCCCGAGGTCCACACCCCGACCAGCACGACGCGCTCCAGGCGCAGCTGCCGGTACTCGACCTCGGTGACGTCCTCGAGCTCGGTGGAGAGGCCCGCGACGCGGCGCAGGGCCGCGCGCTCGGAGCGGTCGAACTGGTCGCCGTCCCGCTCTCCGTCGATCTCGTGGCTCCAGGCGACGTCCTCTTCCATCAGGGCATCGGCCCGAAGACCGTCGGGGTAGTCCTGCGCGAGGCGCCTGGTGTCCTGGGAAGGGGAAGAAGAGGAGGTCATTGGGTCCTTACGTCGATGGGAGTGCCGTAACCGGCCGCTGTTTCTTCAACGTACGAGTACCCCGGGAGATTCCCCGCGACCCGTACCGTGCAGACCTGAGCCGACCTGAGCCGAGCTGTCGCCGGCGTCGGCCGGCGTGTGCCAGCCTCACGATGGTCGCACGGTACGCCCCGTCCCGGCACCGTGTTATTCCGGGGGCCGCCCCGCCGTCACCTCTTGGTCTGCTTCTTCGGGGCCGGGACCTGCTTCCAGTCCGGGTGGCCGGGCATCGGCGGGGTCTTCGCGCCGTACAGCCAGGCGTCGAAGAAACCGGTGAGGTCGCGGCCCGCGACCGCGGAGGCCAGGTGGACGAAGTCGGCGGTGGTGGCATTGCCGTCCTTGTGCCGCTGGACCCAGATCCGCTCCAGGCGCTCGAAGGCGGGCTTGCCGATCTCCTGGCGCAGGGCGTAGAGGGCGAGGGCCGCGCCGTCGTAGATGTTGGGGCGGAAGATGCTGATCTTCTGGCCGGGGTCGGGGGCCTTGGGCCGGGCGGGCGGTCCGCCGGCGGCGCGCCAGCGGTCGGAGGCGCCGTACGCGGCCTTCATGCGGTTGATCATGGGCTGCTTGCCCTTCTCCTCCGCGTACAGCTCCTCGTACCAGGTGGCGTGGCCCTCGTTCAGCCAGACGTCGGACCAGACGCGCGGGCTGACGCTGTCGCCGAACCACTGGTGGGACAGCTCGTGGACCATGACCGACTCGATGTACCACTTGGGGTACGCGGGCTCGGTGAACAGGTTCTTCTCGAAGAGGGAGAGGGTCTGGGTCTCCAGCTCGAAGCCGGTGGACGCCTGCGCCATGAGCACGCCGTACGTCTCGAACGGGTACGTGCCGACCTTGCTCTCCAGCCAGGCGATCTGGTCCGGGGTCTTGGCCAGCCAGGGTTCGAGCTTCTTGGCGTCGGCGCTCGGGACGACGTCGCGGACGGGTAGTCCGTGCGGTCCGGCGCGGTGCAGCACGGCGGAGCGGCCGATGGAGACCTGGGCCAGCTCGGTGGCCATGGGGTGCTCGGTGCGGTAGGTCCAGGTGGTCCGACCGCCGGTCCGGACGGCGTCGGTGGGCAGGCCGTTGGCGACGACGGTGTAGCTGTTCGGGGCGGTGACGTGGAAGGTGAACATCGCCTTGTCGGACGGGTGGTCGTTGCACGGGAAGACCAGGTGGGCGGCGTCGGCCTGGTTGGCCATGGCGAGCCCGTCGGTGGTGCGCACCCAGCCGCCGTCCTGGCCCTTGGCGGAGACCGGGTCGCTGGTGTGCTTGACCGTGATCCGCGTCCAGTCGCCCCGCCGCAGCGGCTGATCCGGAGTGACGACCAGGTCCTCGCCGGCGCTCTCGAAGGCGGCGGGCCGGCCGTCGACCTCGACGGACTCGACCTTGCCGTGCGCGAAGTCGAGGTTGAGGCGGTCCAGGTCGCTGGTGGTCCAGGCGTCGATGGTGGTCACGGCCTGCAGCGGCTTGTCGTTGCTGCCGGGATAGGTGAAGGAGAGGTCGTAGGACGCCACGTCGTACCCCGGGTTGCCGAGGTACGGGAAGAGCCGGTCGCCGACGCCGAGCGGGACCGGCGGGGCGCTCGCGCCGAGGAGGGCGACGGAGACGGCGGAGGCGAGGAGGGCGGCGGCCCGCCGGTGCCGGAGCTGTCGGGTGGCACGCTGTGCAGGGCGGCGGGTGCGGAGGGTGAGCGGCATGGACCACCGCTACCAGCACACCCCGCGTTCACGGGTACGACGCGCGACCAATCCACCCGAACGAGTAGTTCATTGGTGTTGCGCTCGGCCGACGTCGTACACACCGGGCACGTTGCGCATCGCGCGCATCAGGGCGGGCAGGTGGGCAGCGTCGGGGAGCTCGACGGTGTACGTGTGCCGGACGCGCTGCTGATCGGGCGGTTCCACGGTCGCCGAGACGATCTCGGCGCCCTCCTGGGCCATAGCCTCGGTGAGGTCGGCGAGCAGATGGGGCCGGCCGAACGATTCGGCGACCAGGGTGACCCGGCAGGCGGTGCTGTCGCCCCAGCTGACGGCCACCTCGGGGCGCCCGGTGCTCTTCATGTGCGCCACCGCGGCGCACTCCACGCGGTGCACGGTGACCACTCCGCCGCGCACGGCGAAGCCGGTGACCTCGTCGGGCGGTACGGGGGTGCAGCAGCCGGCCAGCCGTGCGGTCGCGTCCGGGCGGTCGGCGACCACGGCGCTGGCGGTCCGGGGGACGGCGCCGGGGGCGGTGCCGGAGACGGGGAAGTCGGGTACGGGACGGCTGGGGGCAGGGGCCGGGAGTTCCCCGGTGCTGTCCGGGTGAGCGACGAGCCAGCGCTGGATGGCGATCCGGGCCGCCGGGGTGTGGGCGTGCTCCAGCCACTCCCGGGAGGGCTCGGAGGCCGGGTCCTGGCCCATCAGGAGCTGGACGGTGTCGCCGTCCCTGAGGACCGTGCTGAGGGTCGCGAGGCGGCCGTTGACGCGGGCGCCGATGCAGGCGTGGGCGTCCTCGCCGTACTGGGCGTAGGCGGCGTCGACGCAGGTGGCGCCCTCGGGGAGGCCGAGGGTGCCGCCGTCGGGGCGGAAGACGGTGATCTCGCGGTCCTGGGCGAGGTCCTCGCGCAGGGTGGACCAGAAGGTGTCGGTGTCCGGGGCGGCCTTCTGCCAGTCGAGCAGGCGGGAGAGCCAGCCGGGCCGGGTGGGGTCGGCGCGCTCGCCGTCGGCCGGGGCGTCGGCGGTCTCCGCCGCGGGGGCGTCGGCGGCCGGGGCGTAGGGGTTGCCGAGGGCGACGACGCCGGCCTCGGCGACCTTGTGCATCTGGTGGGTGCGGATGAGGACCTCGGCGACCTGTCCGTCGGCGCGGGCGACCGCCGTGTGCAGCGACTGGTACAGGTTGAACTTCGGTACCGCGATGAAGTCCTTGAACTCCGAGACCACCGGGGTCAGACAGGTGTGCAGTTCGCCGAGGACGGCGTAACAGTCCGCGTCCTCGTTGACCAGCACGAGGAGCCGGCCGAAGTCGGCGCCGCGCAGCTCGCCGCGTTTGCGGCTGACGCGGTGGACGGAGACGAAGTGCCGGGGCCGGATGAGGACTTCGGCCGGGATGTCGGCCTCGCGGAGCACCCCGCGCACCTCGTCGGCGATCCCCGCGAGGGGGTCGTCGGCGCGGGCCGCGTTCTCGGCGATCAGCTCCCGGGTGTGCTCGTACTCCTCGGGGTGCAGGATCGCGAAGACCAGGTCCTCCAGCTCGGTCTTGAGCGCCTGTACGCCGAGCCGTTCGGCGAGCGGGATGAGGACGTCACGGGTGACCTTGGCGATGCGTTCCTGTTTCTCACGGCGCATCACGCCGAGGGTGCGCATGTTGTGCAGGCGGTCGGCGAGCTTGATCGACATCACGCGGACGTCGCTGCCGGTGGCGACGAGCATCTTCCGGAACGTCTCGGGTTCGGCGGCGGCCCCGTAGTCGACCTTCTCGAGTTTCGTCACCCCGTCGACCAGGTAACGGACCTCCTCGCCGAACTGTTCCCGCACCTGGTCGAGCGTCACGTCGGTGTCCTCGACGGTGTCGTGGAGCAGGGACGCCGTCAGGGTCGTGGTCTCGGCGCCGAGTTCGGCGAGGATCAGGGTGACCGCGAGGGGGTGGGTGATGTACGGCTCGCCGCTCTTGCGCATCTGGCCGCGGTGCGAGGACTCGGCCAGCACGTAGGCGCGGCGCAGGGGTTCGAGGTCGGCGTCGGGGTAGTGGGCGCGGTGCGCCTCGGCGACGTGGCCGATGGCGTCGGGGAGTCTGCCGCGGGCGGCGTTGCCGAGCAGCGCGGCCCGGCCGAGCCGGCGCAGGTCGATCCGGGGGCGGGACTTCCTGCGGACCGCCGCTGTGGGCACGACGGGACCGGGCGTCGCAGGGTTCGTGGCCTCCGCACTCATGGGCACCTCCGGCTCGTGTACCGGCGGACGGGGCCCCAGGGCATACGCGGCTCAGGGATTGGCGACGTTCCCCCGTCCGTGCCGGTGCTTGATGCTACCGAGCCCATCGCGCCCGATTGACCGGCTCCCGCCGAGCGTGAAACGGATCACCCAATCGAGCGACCATTTCGAGGTTTACGATTTTGCGCCACCTGTTCGGGGGGTGGCCGACGTTTCTCGCCAGACGGGGCAACGCGGGCCGTGCATCGGGGGGTTGGAGTACCGCCCGGACCACGGTTTACGACGTGCAGTCAGCTCAACGGACGGCGCTTTCCAGCCACTCCGAACTGATCTCGCCCGTGGCGACAATCACTGCGGGGCCGGTCATCTCGATCTCGCCGTCGGGCCGCTCGGTGATGACGAGCCGTCCGCCGGGCACGTCCACGGTGTACGTCGCCGGGGCGCCGGTGGCCGAGGGGTCGGCGCCGTCGCGGCGGGCGGCGGCCACGGCGACCGCGCAGGCGCCGGTGCCGCAGGAGCGGGTCTCGCCGGAGCCGCGCTCGTGCACGCGCATGGCGACGTGACGGGGGCCGCGGTCGACGACGAACTCGACGTTGACCCCTTCGGGGTAGGCCGACGGGGGGCTGAAGGGGGGCGGGGTGCAGAGGTCGCCGGCGTCGGCGAGGTCCGCGACGAAGGCGACGGCGTGCGGGTTGCCCATGTTCACGTTCCGCGCGGGCCAGGTGCGGTCGCCGACACTGACGGTCACGTCACCCTCGGGGAGGCGGGCGGTGCCCATGCCGACGGTGACGTCACCGTTCTTGGCGATGTGGACGGTCTTGACGCCGCCGCGGGTGGCGACGGCGAGGTCGCCCTCCGTGGCGTGGCCGGCGTGCTGGAGGTAGCGGGCGAAGACGCGGACGCCGTTGCCGCACATCTCGGCGATCGAGCCGTCGCCGTTGCGGTAGTCCATGAACCACTCGGCGTCGGCGGCCATCCCCTTGGCCTCGGGGTGCGCGGCGGACCGTACGACGTGCAGCACGCCGTCGGCGCCGATGCCTGAGCGGCGGTCGCAGAGGGCGGCTACGGCGGCCGGGGTGAGGTCCAGGGCGTTGTCGGGGTCCGGGACGATCACGAAGTCGTTCTCGGTGCCGTGGCCCTTGAGGAAGGGGATGCTCATTCTTCGAGGGTAAAGGAGGGGTGGGGGGTGGTTCCGGTGGTGGTCCGGGTGCGAGCCCGGTGGGGGCTGAGCGCGCAGTTCCCCGCGCCCCTTTCGGGGCGCTCCAGCTGGGGCGTTTTCAGCTCGGGCGTGCTTCAGCCTGCGCCGACGTCAGCGCAGGCGCGCCACGCGCCACACCGCCAGGACGACCACGATCGCGACCAGGATCACGTAGCCGATCACCACGCGCCAGTCGGGCCTGCGGGTCGAGCCCCTCGGCGGGAGGCCGGGCCAGGTGTAGCCGACCTTCCTGGCCGCCATCATGCCCCAGCCCGCGGCGCAGGAGCAGATCAGCAGGCCCAGCATCGCGATCACCGCGCCGCTGTCGCCGAAGTCGAAGGCCAGCGGGAAGGCGAACATCAGGGAGCCGACCGCGGCCAGGCCGACGATGGGGGCCAGCTGCCACAGGCGCAGGCGGCGCTGCGGGCGGAGCTCCACCTCGACCTCGGGGCCGCTCGCGAACATCTCCTCCGGCTCGGGGCCGTCGGCGGTGACGCCGCCGCCCACCGTGTCGTCCGGACCGTCCGGCGAGAGTCGCCCCTCGGCCTCCTCGGCCTCACCCGGTTCGAGGGCCTCGACGGCGACGTGCTCGGTGTCTTGTGCGGTGTCGCGAGGGCCGGCCTCCATCGCCACGCGCCCTCCCAACCTAGGACTCCACTTGCGATCGAAGCTCGATGATGGCACGGCACCGGAGGCCCCGATGACCGGTGGCGCATCCCGATGCCATGACGTGATCAGGCTGTGACCGGTCGTTCGACCAACGCCAGGGCCAGCCGCGGAAGTTCCTCGCGGTCCGCCGCGGCCCCACTCAACCAGTGCACGCGGGGGTCGCGCCTGAACCACGAATCCTGGCGGCGCGCGAAGCGCTTGGTGGCACGGACGGTCTCGGCCCTTGCTTCCGCTTCCGTGCAGTCGCCTGCGAGCGCCGTCAGGACCTGCTGGTAGCCGAGGGCGCGCGACGCCGTGCGGCCCTCGCGCAGCCCGTGCGCCTCCAGTGCGCGCACCTCTGCCACGAGTCCGTCCTCCCACATCCGGTCGACGCGCAGCGCGATGCGCTCGTCGAGTTCGGGACGGGCCACGTCGACGCCGATCTGGACGGTGTCGTAGACCGAGTCGTGGCCGGGCAGGTTGGCGGTGAAGGGGCGCCCGGTGATCTCGATCACCTCCAGCGCGCGGACGATACGGCGGCCGTTGCTGGGCAGGATCGCGCGGCCCGCCCCGGGGTCGGCGGCGGACAACCGGGCATGCAGGGCGCCGGAGCCGCGCAGCGCGAGCTCGTCCTCCAGGCGGGCCCGGACCTCGGGGTCGGTGCCGGGGAACTCCAGGTTGTCGACGGCGCCCCGGACGTACAGCCCGCTGCCGCCGACCAGGATCGGCCAGCGGCCCTCGACGAGCAGGGCGTCGATGCGGGCGCGGGCGAGCCGCTGGTACTCCGCGACGGAGGCGGTGACGGTGACGTCCCAGATGTCGAGCAGGTGGTGCGGGACGCCTGCGCGCTCCTCGGGCGTCAGTTTGGCGGTGCCGATGTCCATCCCCCGGTACAGCTGCATGGAGTCGGCGTTGACAACCTCGCCGCCGAGCCGTTGGGCCAGGAAGACGCCGAGGTCGGACTTTCCGGCCGCGGTGGGGCCGACGACGGCGATGACACGGGGGGCGGGGGGTGCGCTGCTCACCGCACCAGTCTCGCAAACCTCGGAGACCGGTCTCGAACGAGTTACGTGACGGAGCGTGTCCGGCTTCGTTGCCCGTTGCGAGGTTCCCGCCACCGCCGCCGAGAGGTCGCGACCGGTCCGGCGCAATCGGACGCACCGGGGTCACGCGGGATTTCGCTCGCACGAGTAACGTATGGAGTGGATATGGGCGTTTTTGCACGGTTCCTTGGGAAGAAGCAGAAGGCGTCGGAAGAGCCGAGGACGCCGGAAGAGCCTGAGGTCGAGGCGTCGGCCGGTGCCGGGCCCGACGGGCCCGGAGCGGAGAACGCCGCGGAGGAGGCGGCCGAGGCCGTGGCCGAGGCGAAGGGCTCCGGCGAGGACGACGGCCGGGACGCGAGGGCGGAGACGGAGCGCGCCGCTGCCGCCGCGGACACCGAGATCCCCAAGCAGCAGTCCGCCAAGGAGGCCGCCGACAACGAGTCCGGCGAGAACGCCCGCACATAACGGCCCGCGAGGGAAGCCATAGGGAAGGTAACCATGGGTCTTTTGGACAATTTGAAGGCCAAGCTCGCCCCGGCCAAGGACAAGGCCTCTCACCTCGCGCAGCAGCACGAGGACAAGATCGACAAGCTGCAGCACGGCATCGACAAGGCCGCGCGGGTCGTCGACGAGAAGACCAAGGGCAAGTACAGCGACAAGATCCAGACGGGTACGGGCAGGGCCAAGGGCGCCGTGGACCGGTTCGTGCACCCGGACGCCATGGGCGGTACGACGCCCGACCCCACCGCCCCGACCCGGCCGGAGGGGCCGCCGTCGGCTTCCTGAGCCGGGCGGGTCCCGGCGCAGATCGGCGGACGGCCGAGAGTCACCCGACTCCCGGCCGTCCGCCGTTTCGGCAGCCGTTCAGGACCAGGCCGCCACCAGGTAGCAGACGCCGTACGGTGCGTCGTCGTAGAGGAGGGCCCCGGCGAGGCCGGCGTCCTCGGCCGCGCCGGCGAGGATCTGCCAGGGGGCCCGGCCGGCGGCCTTGAGCCGGTGGGCCAGGTCGGTGTCGAGGGCCTTGATCGCCTCGATGTCGGCGGCGCCCAGCGCGCGGGCGGCCTCGGCGTCGAAGGGGGCCGCCCGTTCGTCCAGGTAGCCCGGTGCCTTGAGGGTGCGGCAGGCGCTGGCGTCGCCCATCACCAGCATCGCCACCCGCTCGGCGCGGCCGGCGATCTCCCGGCCGGCCAGGACGCACCGCTCGGTCTCCAGGGGCTCGCCGACGCCGAGCCCCTCGACGGGCGCGTCGGCCCAGCCGGTGCGCTCCAGCAGCCAGGCGCCGACGGCGAGCGAGGGCGGCAGCTCGCGCTCACCGTCCGGCTCCGGCCCGCCCTCCGGCCCGCCTGCGGGGCCGCCGCCCAGCCGTACGTCGACCTCGGCCCCGAAGCCCCGGAAAGTACCCCGGCTGCCCTGCGGGAACACGCCGCGTCCCGGCTGTTCGGCGGGTCCCACCACCACCAGGAGGTCGGGCCGGGCGACGGCGAGCACCCCGAGCGCGTCGGTGCAGGCGGCACGCGCGGCGTCCAGCTCCGGCGCGGCTCCCGCGGCGAGCTCGGGGACGAGCACGGGCGGGCAGGGACAGACTGCTGCTGCGACAAGCATGATCGGCAGCCTACTGCGGGTACACGGGCGCAGGACCGCTGCTCCACGCCAGTTCCGCCAGCCGGTAGAACACACGGTGCGTGGACATCATGCCGACGATGTGGACGTAGTACTCGTCCCCGTCCCCCACCCGGAACACCTCACGGCGCTGCTGGCGCAGACCAGTGCGCGGACGGTGGGTACAGGCGACCTCGTACAGGGTGGCCCGGGCCTGCTCCTGGGTGCTCTCGAAGCGGGTGACCTCTTCGACCTTGTAGTACTCCCCGTTCCCGAACTGCACGACAACCACCCAGCGCGCCATGCTCCGCCCCCGTCCGATCGACGTGAGGAGTATGGCGCGTGTTCAGTGCGCCGCGCAGCCTCCGGTGGCCGCCGGCAGCGGCTCCGGCACGCCGATCCCCGGCAGCCCCAGCAGCACGCCGGCCGGCCTGGCCGCCCCGGCCGCGTTGCGCTTCTCCCAGGCGTCGCCGGCGCGGGTGCGGCGGACGGCGAGCGTCGGGCCCTCGGCGAGGAGGTGGTGCGGGGCGGCGTAGGTGATCTCGACCGTGACGACGTCGCCGGGGCGGACCTCCTGGTCCGGCTTGGTGAAGTGGACCAGGCGGTTGTCGGGGGCGCGGCCGGAGAGGCGGTGGGTGGCGCCGTCCTTGCGGCCCTCGCCCTCGGCGACCATCAGGTCGAGCGTGCGGCCGACCTGCTTCTTGTTCTCGTCCCAGGAGATCTCCTCCTGGAGGGCGACGAGACGCTCGTAGCGCGCCTGGACGACCTCCTTGGGGATCTGGTCCTCCATGGTGGCGGCGGGGGTGCCGGGCCGCTTGGAGTACTGGAAGGTGAAGGCCTGCGTGAAGCGGGCCTCGCGGACCGCGTGCATGGTCTGCTCGAAGTCCTCCTCGGTCTCGCCGGGGAAGCCCACGATGATGTCGGTGGTGATCGCCGCGTGCGGGATGGCGGCCCGCACCTTCTCGATGATCCCGAGGTAGCGCTCCTGCCGGTAGGACCGGCGCATGGCCTTCAGGACCGTGTCCGAACCGGACTGCATCGGCATGTGCAGCTGCGGCATGACGTTCGGCGTCTCCGCCATGGCCTCGATCACGTCGTCGGTGAAGTCACGGGGATGCGGGGAGGTGAACCGCACCCGCTCCAGGCCCTCGATGGTGCCGCAGGCGCGCAGCAGCTTGCTGAAGGCCTCGCGGTCGCCGATGTCGGAGCCGTAGGCGTTGACGTTCTGGCCGAGCAGCGTGATCTCGGAGACGCCCTCGGCGACCAGGGCCTCGATCTCGGCGAGGATGTCGCCCGTGCGGCGGTCCTTCTCCTTGCCGCGCAGGGCCGGGACGATGCAGAAGGTGCAGGTGTTGTTGCAGCCGACGGAGATCGACACCCAGGCCGCGTAGGCGCTCTCGCGGCGGGTCGGCAGAGTGGAGGGAAACGCCTCCAGCGACTCCGCGATCTCCACCTGGGCCTCCTCCTGGACCCGGGCGCGCTCCAGCAGGACCGGCAGCTTGCCGATGTTGTGCGTGCCGAAGACGACGTCGACCCAGGGGGCCTTCCGCACGATGGTGTCGCGGTCCTTCTGCGCCAGGCAGCCGCCGACCGCGATCTGCATGCCGGGGCGGGACGCCTTCCTCGGCGCGAGCCGGCCGAGGTTGCCGTAGAGCCGGTTGTCGGCGTTCTCGCGGACCGCGCAGGTGTTGAAAACGACCACGTCGGCGTCGCCGTCCGCCCCTTCGGGGGCGCGCACGTAACCGGCGTCCTCCAGCAGCCCGGACAATCGCTCGGAGTCATGGACGTTCATCTGGCACCCGTAGGTGCGCACTTCGTAGGTCCTGGGTGCCTGAACGTCCACTACCGGGCTCCGGTCGCTGCTGCTGGTCATGGGTCAAGGGTAGGCGGTCCCCGGAGACCGCCATCCCGGCCCGTCCGGCGGGGAGCGCACCGTCAGGCGAAGGCGAGCGAGCGGAAGGCGCCGCGGATGCGGCCGACGGGTCCGGGGTCGCCGGCGTAGTAGAGCTCGTTGGTCAGCAGGACCGCCCAGCGGCCCTGTTTCGGCGAGAGCCAGGCGCCTGCTCCGGTGGCGGCGTGGGGCGCCCAGATGTCGTCGGCCCCGGGGGCGGTTCCCGGGACCGGGTGCCAGAACAGTCCGCAGGCGGGTGTGGGATCGCCGGTCCGGATCCGCAGCGACTCCTGGATCCAGGCGGGGCCGAGGCCCGGCTGTCCGCCGCCCTGTCCCGGCTGGAGCAGGTGGCGGAGGAAGGCGGCGAGGTCGGGGAGGGCGGAGAACGCTCCGGAGGCGCCGCAGACTCCGCCGAGCAGGCGCGCCGACGACGATGCGGCGGTGCCCTTCAGGCGGACCGCCGTGCTGTCGTCGACTTCGGTCGGCGCGCAGCGGGCGGCCGTTTCGTCCGGCAGGGGGCCGTAGCGGGTGTGGGTCATGCCGAGGGGCTGCCACACGCGGGTGGCCGCGAGGACGTCGAGGCCCTGGCCGGAGAGTGCTTCGGCGAGGTGGCCGAGGACGAGGGCGGCACGGTCGGTGTACTCCACGGCCTCCCCGGGCGGACGGTGTACGGCTTCGTGCAGGACCCCGTCGCGGATGTCCCGGGGGTGGGTGCCGTACAGCTTCCCCAGGTCGGGGTCGGTGCGGGGCGGAAGTCCCGCGGTGTGGGTGAGCAGGTGGCGGGTGGTCACCCGGCCCAGGGGGTGGCCGGTCACCTCGGGCCAGAAGTCTCCGAGCGGCGCGTCGAGGTGCAGGGTGCCGTCCGCGACGAGGCAGCCGACGGCCGGCCAGACCGCGAGGATCTCCGTGAGGCCGCCGACGTCGAAGAGGGTGTCGTGCCGCATCGGTTCGTCGGGCCGGTCGGGGTCCGGGACGCCCGGGGTGCCGATGGCCATGGTGGAGCGGTCGCCCACGGCCCAGACGGCGCCGGGGTAGACCTTGTCGCGGACGCCTTCGCCGACGAGCTCGCGGATGCGGTCGATGTCTAGGTCGAGGGCCATGGTCTCCCGATCTGTCCTGGGCGGTGTGGTCTCCCGTCGCTCAGCGTAGTCAGGCGGATGCGGAGGTCCCGGCTGCGCCACGGGCGGGCCGGCGGCGCGGTTCGCCGAGGCGACGCGCTCACCGCCGTGGCGGCGGGCGCGCCCGCCGACCGGCTGAGGTCGCGCCGCCAACCGGCGGGTTCTCCGCGCCGGCCGCCGGCCGGACGGCCGCCACGGGGTACGCACCGACAGGGCACGCGACGAGCGGAGCGCACGTGATCCGGGTACTGGTGGTCGATGACGAAGCCCTGATCCGCACGGGTTTCATGCACATTCTCGAAACGGCGGACGACATCGAGGTCGTCGCGGCGGTACCGGGCGGCCGGGCCGTGCGCACGGTGCGCGAGCTGCGGCCCGACGTCGTCCTGCTCGACATCCGGATGCCGGACGTGGACGGGCTCACGATCCTGGCCGACCTCCGCGGCCTGCCGCGGCCGCCGGTGGTCGCCATGCTCACCACGTTCGACACCGACGAATACGTGGCGACGGCGCTGCGGTCGGGCGCCGCCGGGTTCCTGCTCAAGGACACCGACCCGGAGCAGCTGCCCCATCTGGTGCGCACCCTGGCCCAGGGCGGGACCGTGCTGTCGTCCAAGGTCACCCGCCTGGTGGTGGGCGGCTACCTCGACAACAGCGGCCGCGAGCCGGCCGCCGCCCGTCTCACCGCCGGGCTCACCGAACGCGAGCGTGCCGTGCTCGTCCTCATGGCCGAAGGGCTCGCCAACAACGAGATCGGCGAACGGCTGCACCTGAGCACCGGCACCATCAAGGGCCATGTCACCAGCGTCCTCGGCAAACTGCGGGTGAGCAGCCGGGTCCAGGCGGCTCTCGTCGCCGAGCGGGCGGGCCTGCTCACCCCCGCGCAGGACGAGGGCGTCCGATGACCTCCCGGCGGCCGACGGCCGTGCTCCTCGACATCGGCGTCGTCGGGGTCGCGCTGGCGGACGCCTGGGCGCATGTCGGAGTCCAGGAGAAGCCGGCCGCCTTCTGCGCGCTGCTCGGCGGCCTCGCGCTGATGCTGCGGCACCGGCTGCCCCTGACGACCTTCGTCCTCACGCTCCCCACCGCCCTGGTCACCGACTCGGTGGTCGCTCCCATGGCCGCGCTGTACACGCTCTCCTCCGTCAACCGCCACCGTCTCCTGCTGGCAGGCTGCGCGCTGGCCTACGCGATCATCGACTTCCTGCCCTGGCCGTGGTCCTCGCTGGACGCCACCGAGCTGTCCCAGACGAACGGCCTGTTCCACCTCAGCTACACCCTGGCCACCGCCGCCGCTCCCGTCTTCCTCGGCCAGCTCGTCCAGGCCCGGCGGGAGCTGTCCCTGCGGCTCGCCGACATCTCCGAGGCCCGCGAGCAGGAGCGGCTGCTGACCGCCCAGAGCGTGCTGGCGAAGGAGCGCGCCCAGCTGGCCCGGGAGATGCACGACGTGGTCTCCCACCAGGTCAGTCTCATCGCCGTACAGGCCGGAGCGCTCCAGGTGAGCGGCCGGGACGCCGAGACCAGGCAGGCCGGGGCCACGATCCGCCGGCTGAGCGTGCAGACCCTGGAGGAGCTGCGGCACATGGTCGGCGTGCTGCGGGCCTCCGGCAGCAGGCCCACGGAGCTCACCCCGCAGCCTTCGCTCGCCGATCTGGAGCACCTGGTCGGGGGCAGCGGCATCGAGGCGAAGCTGGAGACCGACCTGCCCGAGGAGCTTCCGCCCACGGTGCAGCGCGCCGTCTACCGCACCGTCCAGGAAGCGCTGACCAACGTCCGCAAGCACGCCCCCGGCGCCGCCGCGACCGTCCACGTCAGGCATACGGACGGTGTCCTCCGCGCCACCGTCAGCAACACCGCCCCCACCCGGCCCGCGTACGCCCTGCCGAGCGCCCAGAACGGCCTGGTCGGCCTGGCCCAGCGCGCGGAACTCCTCGGCGGCACCGTCACCTCCGGCCCGACGTCCGAAGGGGGGTACGAGCTCCGCCTCGAACTGCCTGTCGAACGGAACCGGTGAACGCCGGAACCGGTGAACGCCGCGAGGCGACCGGGCCCCGGGGGCAGGTCGGCCACTCGGCGGGGTGGTTCCGGACACCTGGCGGATAGTGCGGGCGGGGGGCCTGCACCGACTGTGGAACACGTGAGGCACCACATGGCGTCGGCGGGGCAGGAAGAGCGGCTTTCGCACCGCCCCATGCCGTGCCAGGCCGAGAAGGGCCTGGAAGGGCCAAGAAGGAGGTCGGTCCCATGTCCATCCACCTGACGCTTCTGTGCGCGCCCGGCGGTGACGCCACGCTGGACCCGCTCCTCGGCGACGCCCCCCTCGACGACAGCGGCCTGCTGCTGGCAGGCGCCGCGAGAGCGGCGCTCTCCGCCCGCGGGCGAGCCGTCCGGACGCCCTCGACCCGCTGCTCGCAGACTGCCGACGCCCTCGGCCTTGCGGCGGTGCCCGAGCCCGTGCTGCGCGATCTCGACGTGGGCGGATGGCGCGGTCGCACCGTCGCCGACGTCGCCGCGACCGACCCCTACGGGTTCAGCGCCTGGCTCACGGATCCGGATGCCGCGCCCCACGGCGGGGAGTCCGTACGCCGGCTCTGCCGTCGATCGGCGGACTGGCTGGGCGGTCTGGCGCCCGACACGGGCCACGTCGTGGCGATCGTCGAAGCAGCCGTCGTCCGAGCCGCGCTCATCCATGCCCTGGGCGTACCGGTGAGAAATTTCTGGCACCTCTCCGTGCCGCCCCTGAGCACGGTCATCCTCACCCGGCGGGACGGCTTCTGGGACGTCCAGTTCGGCCGTGTCTCCCCCCAGGAGCCCCGGCGACGGCTGCTCTCGCGGCCCCCGGCGACCGCGGCCGCCGGCAACGCCCGGCCGACGGTGGTCCACCCGGACGGCGGGGCAGGCTCCTGGTACCTGCCGGAATCGGCCCTCACCGGCTGCGGCTAGTCCAGGAGGTTCACGTCCTTGGTCTCGGGCGTGGTCAGGTAGACCGCCAGGGACACAAGGCAGAGCACGAGCACGTACCAGGGAAACCAGTCTCCGTGACCGTGGTCGGTCAGTGCCTGGACGAGGTACGGGGCCGTACCACCGAAAAGCGCAACGACGAGGGAATAGGGCATACCCAGCCCCACGGACCGTACCTGGGTGGGGAAGAGCTCAGCCATCGCGGTGGGTGCGACAGCCGCATAGCACCCGAAGAGCAGCAGGCCGGTCGTCATGATGGCCAAGAGGGTCCACGCCGACGAGGACAGCCAGGAGAAGAAGGGCACGACCAGTATCACGTAGCCGCCGGCGAAGACGCTCAGGAGCGGCTTACGGCCGATCCTGTCGGAAAGGATTCCCAGGGCCGGAAGCGCCACCGTCATGACGCCCTGCGCGACGACGGCCGCCCACAGGGCGGAGGCGGCGGACATGCCGTACGTGCTCTGCGCATATCCGGGAAGATAGACGAGGAAGGTGTAGTAGACGGTCGTCGCGCCGACCGTGAACCCGGCCACGCGCAACCCGCCGGCGGGATGCCGACGGAGAACTTCCCACGTGGGGCGGCGCACTCGAAGGTCCTGCCCCATGAGGTAGGGACCGGTCTCGTCCAGGGAACGCCGCAGGTACAGGGCATAGAAACCGAGACCCGTTCCGCAGGCAAAGGGAAGGCGCCAGGCCCAATCCCCCATTCCCGTCGCGCCGACCTGACCGAGAATCAGCTGTCCGAGGAGCGTCGCGGCCAGACTGCCCAGTGTCCCGGTGACGTAGGAAAAGCTGGAGTAGAAGCCGCGGCGGCCTTGCGGCGCGACCTCGGCCAGATACGTCGCGGACGTCGCCATCTCACCTCCCGTCGACAGCCCCTGAACCACGCGCGCGGCAAGCAGCAGTCCCGGGGCGGCCGGCCCGACTTGCTCGTATGTCGGGCACACGGCGATGAGCAGGCTGCCACCCGCCATGAGCAGCATGGACAGGGTCAGTGCGTTGCGCCGGCCGTGCCGGTCGGCGAAACCACCCAGGACAATCCCGCCCAGGGGACGGAACAGGAACCCGACCGCGAAGATCACCAATGTGTCGAGTTGCGCGGCTCCGGAACGGCCGGAGGGAAAGAAATGCGGAGCGAAGAAAACAGAAAAGATCACGTAGGAGTTCCAGTCGAACCATTCAAGTGCATGTCCGATGGAGGCGGCGACGACACCGCGGCGCGACAACGGACGATACGTACCACCGCGAGTTCGATGACGTCGCGCCGGCCCGTTTTCGTGCGGCACGCGACCTCCTGATGAAGTGGTGTTGTCACGAGGCGCCGACGGCCGACGCGATCAGAACCGAACCCACGTCGGCTGCTATGAAGTCCCCAGCAGAATCATCTCGTCCGGAGTCCGCACTCCCGTATGTCTCTCTTCCAGCAACGTCACACCGGCCGCGAGGTCGAGGAAAATGTGACGGGCTCGCGATGCGCCCCGGGCGGCGGCTTCCGCCGCCAGGCAGAGGGCCGCGAGACGCACACGGCTTGCGGCATACGGAGCGATCCCGTCGCGGCTTCCCCATGCCGACGTCATCGCTTCGACGAACAAGGGAACGACGGTACGAGCCCAGGTACCCGGCACAACCTCCGAGGACCCCTGAAGACAGGACAGGAGGAGACTTCCGGCCTCCCGAGCCATGGCCGGCAGGTCACTCAACGGCACGGTTCGGGGGCCGAATTCGGCGCAGGTCTCCTCGATGAACTCCCGAGCGAACTCGGTGAACCAGGAATCCGCATCGGCGTCCAGGCGGAGTACGTGCGTCATCGAGGACGACAGGGCGGTCCCCATCGCATGCTCCAGTGCACGGTCGAATACATGGTCGTTCGAAAGCTCCCCGCCCACGGCCATGCCGGGTGGGAGTACGAGGTCGAGGACATCGGCCTGAGCGCCGTCGCGACGGACTTCCAGAGCCGACACCAACCGGTGTTCGAGGGCGGCGGCGATTCCACCGGACCGGTCGCGCCGCCTGGCGCGGCGGAGAGTGCCGCCGAGGTCCTCAGCCAGGGCGAACGCCGCCGTGAGCTGCCCACGCAGGCCGGGGTCCAGCGCGACCGTGTGCCGGAGCGTCCGGACAAGGTCATGCGTGTGATCAAGTGCGTCGGCGGCGGCAACACCATGTGTGGGGGCAAGGTCCAGGGTGTGCGACAACACGCGGAGGGAAACAACTCCCCGCACCAGAAGCAGACGGACGAGGGCCGTGCGTGCGCGCCTCATGTCCTCGCTGACGTGGCGCTTCAGGGTGACCGCATCCATCGCGTAAGGATGCGGACTGCCCGGCACGGGCCATAGTTGCGGCCGTTCCGGCTCCCGGTCCGGCATCAGCCAGAAGCTGCGGGAACCGGCGCCGTGCCGGACGAAGGTGAGAGCGCGCAGAACAGCGGGGTCCTGCAATTCCCGTTGTGTCGGGAGACGGTAGCCCGGATCGTCGCTCGTGATGCCGTTGACCCAGCCGACGAAGGCAACCGCCTCCGCGGCACGCACTCCGGTGACGGGCGGTTCCGCGTCTCGCCGATCAGCCGGCGTTGCACCCGTGGCTCCGTCGACACCCGGTCGGTCAGGGGGCGGGACGTCGCAGTCCAGCCGGAAGAGCCGGTAGAGGCCACGCGTCACCGGCCGGGTACAGATGTGGCCGCCCGCCTGGGTCCGCACCAGCTGACGCAGCTGACGCGTCGCCATCACACTGGCCATCAAACGCAGCCGATCGCGGTCGGTGCCCGGTCCGAGCGCCGAGGCAAGGAGCCCGTCAAGGCGCTCGCGCAGTTCCGGGGCGAGATGACAGCCCTGTTCCGCGCAGTCGAAAGCCAGGGACAGCGCGGTCACGCTGCCTGAGCTGAGGCACGCCTCGACGACGGCATCGGCGTCCGATCCGATCACGTACAGAAGGGTGGACTCACGCCACCACACATCGTCGACGGTTCCGGCGAGCAACCCGGAGCCCCCCACGTCATGGAGGTGCGCGGCAGCAAGGTATTCCTGGAAGGTCTGATGCGCGAAGGAGTACTGACCACTTTCACGTTCCACCAGCAGCCCACTCGATCCTGCTTCGGCCAAGAACTCCGCTGCGGTCTGCGAGGTGGGCATCCGCCGCAGCATCGGTTCGATCTCCGCGAGAACCAGTGAGCGGGGCAGGTCGCGCACGCGTTGGTCCATCATCGAGAACGCGAGACGGCGGAGCAGGATCTCTTTCTGTTCGCCGCGAAGTTCACTGCCGATACGCTTGAACTCCTGCCTGCGCCAGAGAATGACCTGACAGATTTCGTCGTACAGCTGCGCCCGGCTGCCGGGAAGCGCACCTCGATAGAAATGAACGTTGGCGATCATCGTCAGCAGCAGTGGGTTGACCGTCAGGTCGAGCAGGGAGGGGGCGTTGTTCAAGCGTGCGAGAAGATCGTCTGCCGCCGACTGCGCCTCGCGCCGGACATCCGACTCCTCCCGGTCCGGGAAGTGCCGCAGGACCGCGAAATACCAGCTGTGGACGAACTTCGTCACCTGGTCGTCGGTGAGGCTGCGCACTTGGAGGACAGCCGCCCCGTCGACCGGCGCGGCAATGTAGCCCTGCGGACGGGAAGTGACGACGAAATCGTTCGCCGGGTACTGAGCGACCTGACGCTCCACCCAGGCGGCCATCACCAGCCGCTCCTCTTCCTTCGCCACTTCGTCCAGCCCGTCGAGCAGCACGACGCACTCGCCGTCCCGAAGCCTCTGCTCGAACCAGCCGGTGGGCTCGTCCACCCCGCGTTCCAGCGTCGTCCGAACCAGATCGGCCAGGGTGACCTGTGCGGAGGCAAGCACTGTGGTCACGTGATCACGCAGGAACAGCAGGATGGGGACCGGGCGACGGCGGCCTCGGGGCGCCTGGCAGATCTGTCGGGCCGTCCGCCGGACAAGGGTGGTCTTGCCACTGCCAGGAGCCCCCACTATCGCCAGAATCACGGGGTGATCACTGTCAAGGAACTCGTCCAGCCCAAGACGGGCGGTCGCGTCCTGGGGAAAGCGGGCGAGGAAACTCTGCTCGACCCGTTCCGGGAGTTGGCGGGCAAGCCTGAGGTCGATGTAAATCTCGTCCAGTTCAGGGGCGTAGTAGCCCGGCGTCTTCAAGTCCTTGAGATAGACGAACCGCAAGCTGCCGAGCAGGGCGGCCCGGTAGCGGCGGGGAAATCGGGAGAGGCGCTGCCACAGCGCCTGATCGACTCGCTCGACGAGCCGATGCTGCCAGCGCTTCGCCACCTCCTGCGCGATCCCCCAGACGAACGCCGCCAACCCGAGCACGCCCTCGTAGACCAGGAGGAGAACTGCCGCGATCAGCGGATGGCTCGTCACCAGATCTCGCCACAACCCGGCGATCACAGCCGGCGGCAGTACCGCAGCGGTGACCAGCCCGACTATCTTGCCCGGCATAGGCCCACAACTCTCAGGGACGATGCAGCTGTTGGAACGCACGCTCGGCACATGACCGAGCCGTATGCGGAAATTGCCCACGGCATGCCGCCGGTCACCCATTCCGAGGGTTAGCACATACGTGCGCAGCGACGTCACGGCAGCCACTGGCTGTTTCGGCGTGCCGGGTCCAGAGCACCGGAGCCGGCGGAGCGCCGGTGACCGGCAAACCTCGCGGGAGTATGTGCTCCGGACCCGGTTCGCCTTTACGGACCGGTACACGTGACTCAGGGAACCGGCCGGGGCTCCGACGGCGGAAGCGGTCATCAACCCGCCTGCCGATCAGGAGGGGTGGTGCTCGGCGGCCAGGACCACGGCGACGACCGGGAGCGCTCCCGCGCCCGGCCGGCCCCTGCCGCCGCCCCGGGTGCCCGACCGCAGCGGAACGGTTACGGGCCAACCCGACGGCTCTCCCCGCGCAGTTCGGCGGGCCGCGGTCGTCCGGGCCGCCACCGCGGAGCCGGCCGGGTCTGCCGGACAGCCCGCTTCCAACGGCCTTCACGCATGCTCTCCCAGCGCTCCACAACCGGGCGAGTCCCCCAGCACGCGGGCCCACGCACCGGCCCGGCGACCGGTCCGGCCACGGGCCGATCGCCCGCCACGCAAGGGGAGCCGGGCCACGGCGGGCCGACTCCGGATCGTGGAGCGGGGATTGACGGGACGGGATTTACTTAGAGTAGCCTTGCCTAAGTTGACCGTCTCCGGAGGGTGGCCGGTGGGAACAGGGGAACTGTCGGGGCGGGATGTCCTGTCGAACTCGGTCCGAAGGCAGGGCCGGCGGGTCGCTCTCGGTGCGGCGCTCGGGTGCGTGCACCAGCTCGGGGAGGCCCTGGTCCCGGTGCTCATCGGAGTCGTCGTCGACCAGGCCGTGGCCGGCCGGGACGCCGGGCGTCTGGTGCTGTGGCTGGCGGTGCTGGCCGTCCTGTACGTCTGCCTGTCGTGGAGTTTCCGGCTGGGCGCGCGGGCCGCGGAACGCGGGGCCGAGGAGGCCGCGCACGAGCTGCGGCTGGCCGTCGTGCGCCGGGTGCTCGACGCCCGCGGCGGGGCCGAGGCGGACCGGCTCTCCGGTGAGCTGGCCAACGTCGCCACCGAGGACGCCAAACGCGTCGGGGCGGTCAACATGGCCCTGATGAGCGGGATTTCGGCCGTCGCCGGTATCGCGGTCAGCGCCGTGGCGCTGCTGCTGACCTCCGTGCCGCTCGGCCTGATCGTGCTGCTGGGCACACCGGTCCTGCTGTGGCTCGGGCATCTGCTGGGCAAGCCGCTGGAGCGGCGCAGCGAGGCCGAGCAGGACCGGGCCGCGGGCGCCGCCGGGGTCGCGGCCGATCTGGTGGCCGGACTAAGGGTGTTGAAGGGGCTGGGCGCACAGCGGGCCGCGGTCGAGCGCTACCGCAGGACCAGCCAGGACTCCCTCGCGGCCACCCTGCGCGCCGCGCGTGCCGAGTCGTGGCAGACCGGGCTCGTGCTGGCCCTGACCGGCGGGTTCATCGCGCTGATCGCCTGGGTGGGCGGCCGGCTGGCGCTCGACGGGTCGCTCACGCTGGGGCAGTTGGTCTCGGCGGTGGGGCTCGCGCTGTTCCTGCTGGGGCCGTTGGAGACGTCCGCGTGGGTCAACGCCGAGCTGGCGCAGGGCCGGGCCTCCGCCGCCCGGATCGCCGAGGTGCTCTCCGCGGGGCCCGCCGTCCCGGGCGGCGACGAGCCGGTTCCGGGCGCGGTGCGCGGGGAGTTGCGGCTGCGCGGGGTACGGCTCGGCGGCCTGGACGGTGTGGACCTCGACGTGCCCGCCGGGCGGCTGACCGGGATCGCGGTGACCGATCCGGCCTGCGCCGAGGCCCTGTTGAGCTGCCTGGGCCGGGAGAGCGACCCGGAGTCCGGTTCGGTCGAGCTGGACGGGGTGCCGCTGACCCGGCTGGACCCGGCCCGGCTGCGGGCGGCGGTGCTGGTGGCCGCCCACGACGCCGCGCTGTTCGAGGGATCCCTCGCCGACAACGTGGTCCCGGCGGCCGACGCCGACGACCCGCCGACGGTACGCGCCGTGGTCGCCACCGACGGCACACCGACGGCCCGGGCCATGACCGCCGACGCCGACGCCCTGCTCACGGCACGCGCCATGGCCGCCGCCGACGCCGACGAGGTGGTCCGTTCGCTGCCGCGCGGCGCGGCCACCGGGGTGGGCGAGGGCGGGCGTTCGCTGTCCGGCGGGCAGCGGCAGCGCGTCCTGCTGGCGCGGGCGCTGCGGGCCGGGCCTCCGGTCCTGGTCGTGCACGATCCGACGACCGCCGTGGACGCGGTCACCGAGGCCCGGATCGCCGCGGGGCTCCGGGAGTTCCGGCAGGGCCGTACGACGGTCGTGGTGACCAACAGCCCCGCGCTGCTCGCCGTCACCGACCGGGTGGTGCTGCTGGACGGCGGCCGGGTCGGCGCCGAGGGCACCCACGCGGAACTCGCCCGGACCCATGCGGCCTACCGGACGGCGGTGCTGGCATGACGGACGTCACCGCGGGGCCGGACGGCGCCGAGAGCCATCTGCTGCCCACCGCCACGCCCGCCCGCACCCGCGCGGCCGTCCGCGAACTCCTGCGCCCCGACCGGAAGCTGGCGGTCGCGGGCTTCGGCACCATGGTGATCGCGACGGCCGTCGGACTGCTCACCCAGCCGCTGCTCGGGCACATCGTGGACGTGGTCACCGAGCACCGCTCCCCCGACGCGCTCACCTGGCCCGTCCTCGCGCTCGCCGGGGTCGCCGTGGTGCAGGGCGTCAGCACCGCGCTGGGCATGTCCCTGGTGTCCCGGCTCGGCGAGACCGCGCTGGCCCGGCTGCGCGAACTCTTCGTCGAACGTGCCCTGTCGCTGCCGCTGGAGCGGCTGGAGCGGGCGGGCTCCGGCGACCTCAACGCCCGGGTCACCCGGGACGTCTCCCGGGTCGCCGACGCCGTCCGCACCGCGCTGCCCGAACTCGCCCGCTCCGGGCTGTCGATCGTGCTGACCCTGGCCGCGCTCGCCGTGCTGGACTGGCGGTTCCTGCTGGCCGCACTGCTCGCGGTGCCGGTGCAGGCGCACACCGCCCGCTGGTACGTGCGCAACGCCGTGCCCCTGTACGCGAAGGAGCGGATCGCCACCGGGGCCCAGCAGCAGCAGTTGCTGGACACGATCGGCGGGGCCCGGACGGTACGGGCGTACCGGCTCCAGGACGACCACACCCGCCGGGTCACCGAACGCTCGCGGGCGGCGGTGGAGCTGACCATGCGCGGGGTACGGCTGGTGCTCCGCTTCTACAGCAGGCTGCACATCGCCGAGTACGTGGGCCTGGCCGCCGTGCTGGTCACCGGGTTCCTGCTGGTGCGCTCCGGCGCCGCCTCGGTCGGCACCGCGACGGCCGCCGCGCTCTACTTCCACAGTCTCTTCGGGCCGGTCAACACCGCGCTGGTACTCCTCGACGACGCCCAGTCGGCGACAGCGGGACTGGCCCGGCTGGTCGGGGTCGTCGACGAGCAGGCGCCCGCGGCCGACGAGCGCACGGACGGTCGTACCACCGGTGTGGCGGGCGATCCGACCGTGACGCTGACCGGGGTCGCGCACGCGTATGTGCCCGGCCGTCCGGTGCTGCACGGCGTCGACCTCACGGTTCGGCCCAAGGAGCGGGTCGCGCTGGTCGGTACCACGGGTGCGGGCAAGACGACCCTGGCGCGGCTGGTGGCGGGACTGCACCGTCCGGAGGCCGGGCGGGTAGACGTCGGCGGCGCCGAACCGGACGGCTCCGGGCGCCTGGTGGGGCTCGTCACCCAGGAGGTGCACGTCTTCGCCGGGCCGCTCACCGACGACCTGCGGCTCGCCCGACCGGACGCGGACGACGAGGAACTGCGGGACGCGCTGGCCGCGGTGGGCGCCCTCGGCTGGGCCGAGGCCCTGCCGGAGGCGCTGGAGACGGTCGTCGGCGACGGCGGGCACCGGCTCACCGCCGACCAGGCCCAGCAACTCGCCCTGGCCCGGCTGCTGCTGGCCGATCCGCCGGTCGCCGTGCTCGACGAGGCGACCGCCGAGGCGGGCAGCTCCGGCGCCCGGCTGCTCGACGAGGCCGCCGAGCAGGCGCTGCGGGGCCGTACCGCGCTGGTCGTGGCGCACCGCCTCAGCCAGGCCGCCGCGGCCGACCGGGTGGTCGTGCTGAGCGACGGCCGGGTGGTCGAGGAGGGCACACACGACGAACTCCTCGCCGCCCGGGGCCCGTACGCCGTCCTGTGGCAGGCCTGGTCGGACCACCGCTCCCCCACCGCTCCTCACTGACCCCACAACATCGCAGAACGGCCCAGAACGTCCCGGGCAGCCGAGAACAGCCGAGAACGGCCAAGAACAGAAGGATCAGCCGATGCCCCGCGTCACCAGAGTGTCCAGGCTCACCGGCCTGCTCGCCTCCGTCATCCTGCTCACGGCGACGGCGGTCGCCTGCGGCTCCTCCGACTCCGACAACGACTCCGGCTCGTCCTCTTCCTCCTCCTCTTCCGGAGCGGAGGGCTCGTCCGCCGACGCGTTCCCCGTGACGATCGCCCACAAGTTCGGCAGTACGACCATCAAGTCCGCACCCGAGCGGATCGTGACGGTCGGCCTCACCGACCAGGACGCCGTCCTCGCCCTCGGCAAGGTCCCGGTCGGCACGACCGAGTGGCTCGGCGGCTACAAGGGCGCCATCGGCCCCTGGGCCCAGGACAAGCTGGGCAGCTCCCCCGCGCCGACCGTGCTCAAGGACACCGGCACCGGCCCGCAGGTGGAGAAGATCGCCGCGCTCAAGCCGGACCTGATCCTCGCCGTGTACTCGGGGCTGACGAAGACCCAGTACGAGAGCCTGTCGAAATTCGCGCCGGTCGTGGCCCAGCCGAAGCAGTACAACGACTACGGCGTGCCGTGGCAGCAGCAGACCGAGGAGATCGGGCAGGCCCTCGGCAAGGCGGACGAGGCGAAGACGCTGGTCTCGGGCGTGGAGGCCAAGTTCGCCGCGGCGAAGAAGGCGAACCCCGCGTTCTCCGGGGCCACGGCGGTCATGGCGACCCCGTACCAGGGCGTGTTCGTCTACGGCAGCGAGGACCCGCGCTCCCGGCTCCTGTCCGACCTCGGCTTCTCGCTGCCCAAGGACCTCGACAAGGTGATCGGGGACCAGTTCGGCGCCCAGATCAGCAAGGAGCGCTACGACCTGCTCGACCAGGACGTGGCCGTGTGGATCGCGCCGGACACCACCACCTCGGTCACCAAGCTGCACAGCGACCCGGTCTACGGCGATCTGAACGTGGTGAAGCAGGGTCGTGAGGTCTACATCAAGGAGACCAGCGACTACGGCAACGCGGTGTCGCTGTCGACCGTGCTGAGCATCCCCTACGTCCTGGACCGCCTGGTGCCGCAGCTGGCGGCGGCGGTGGACGGCAAGGCGTCGACGAAGGTGGAGCAGCCGGCGTCCTGAGCGCGGAAAGGGGGAAGGGGGGTGGCCCGGTTCGACACCGGGCCACCCCCCTTTCCCGTTGCGTCCGTCAGGAGCCCTCGACCAGGCTCTTGGGCCGCATGTCCGTCCAGTGGGTCTCTATGTGGTCCAGGCACTCCTGCCGGGGGGCCGGGCCGTGGGCGACCGTCCAGCCGGCCGGTACGTCCACGAAGTCGGGCCACAGGCTGTACTGGCCCTCGTCGTTGACGAGGACGGAGTAGACGCCGTCGGGGTTCTCGAACGGGTTGCTCATGTCAGGGGGTCCTTGCCTTTCGGTCTGTTCGACGGGTGCGGTGGGTCAGTTCAGTTCGTCCGCGCGTGCCACCACCGCCTCCAGCGCCCGGAACCACGTCTCGGCCAGCTCCCGTACCGCCTCCTCGGTGAGCAGTCCGGCCGCGTACGCCCAGTGGGCGCCGAGTTCCGGGCCCTCGGGACGGTCCTCGGTGAGGGCGTTGAGGGTGAGCGCGTGCGACATCGGCATGCCGGGGTCGGCGTCGAGGTCGGCGGCGTCCTCCTCGGCGGCGTAGGACCAGTCGGCTGCCGCGGGGCGGTCGAAGCGGCCCATGTAGTTGAACTCGATCTGCGGCTCGGCGAGTTCGGCGAGGAGCGGGGCGGTCGCGGGGTTGAGCCGGCGCAGCAGGCCGTGGCCGATGCCGGCCGCCGGGAGGGCGGTGAGGTGGTCGCGGATCCGGGCCACCGCCGCGTCCAGGGCGGGACCGCCGGTCAGGGCGTCGGGGCCGGACGCACCGGGGTCGAGCCGTACCGGGACGACGCTGGTGAACCAGCCGACCGTGCGGGACAGGTCGGCGTCGCCCGCGAGTTCCTCCTCGCGGCCGTGGCCCTCCAGGTCGACCAGGACCGGACCGCCGGCACCCGCGGCGCCCAGCGTCCGGGCCCGCCAGTCGCCGACGGCGAGGGCGAACGCGGTGAGCAGGACGTCGTTGACGCTCGCCCCGAAGGCGGCCGGGACCCGGCTGAGCAGCGGGCCAGTGACGGCGGCCGGCAGGGAGAGGGACAGGTGGCGGGTGGTGGCGACGGTGTCCCGCGCCGGATCGAGCGGCCGGGCCAGGGGCAGGTCGGCGCCCGCGGCGAGGGCGGAGGTCCACCAGGGCAACTCGTCCTCGGCGGCCGGTTCGCCCGCGCGGGTGCCGAGCAGCCGTGACCAGCGGGCGAACGACAGCTCCACCGGGGCCGGTTCGGGGGTACGCCCGGCGCGGACGGCGGCCCAGGCGGTGGCCAGGTCGGGCAGCAGCACGCGCCAGGAGACGCCGTCGACCACCAGGTGGTGGACGAGGAGCAGCAGCCGTCCGGGCCGGTCGGGACCGGCGTCGAACCACACCGCCCGCACCATCGCCCCGGCCTCGGGGTCCAGCCCCGCCAACGCCCGCGGAGCGTGCCGGGCGATGGCGTCCCGCAGCGCGCTCACGTCCGCGGCCACCTCGCGTACGTCGACCCTGGCGAGCCAGGTCCGTACGTCGGTGTCGCCCGCCGCCGGCACCGACAGGGCGGCCTCCGGGGTGCGGACCAGCCGGGCCCGGAGCATGTCGTGCCGGGCGGCGAGCGCCCCGAGCACGGTCAGCAGGCCGGGTTCGGTGAGGTCGGCCGGGGTCCGCAGCAGGGCCGCCTGGTGGTAGGCGGCGATGGGGCCGCCGCGGTCGAGCAGGGCACGCATGATCGGGGTGAGCGGGACGGTGCCGGTGCCGTCGTCGTGGGCGGCCCGCCGGTCGCCCGCGCCCAGCGGGACGGCGACGGCGGCGAGGGCGGCGACGGTGCGGTGCTGGAGGACCTGGCGGGGGGTGATCCGCAGGCCGCCCGAGCGGGCGCGGGCGACGAGCTGCATGGCGACGATGCTGTCCCCGCCGAAGGCGAAGAAGTCGTCGTCCGTGCCGATCGCCTCGGCGGGCAACCCGAGGGCGTCCGCGAACAGGGCGCGCAGGCCGCGCTCGGTGTCGTTCTCCGGGGCCCGGCCGCCGCCCGCGGCGGTGAAGTCGGGGGCGGGCAGGGCGGCCCGGTCGAGCTTGCCGTTGGAGAGCAGCGGCAGCCGCTCCAGGACGACCACGGCGACCGGGACCATGTAGTCGGGCAGGCGGGCGGCGGCGTGGGCGCGCAACTCCGCGCCACCCGTGCCGCCTGTGCCGCCTGTGCCCTTCGCGCCGTTCGCACCGTCCGGGACCGCGTAGGCGATCAACTGCCGCACTCCGGGCCGGTGTTCACGGGTCACGACGACGCTCCGCGCGACCGCGGGATGGCTGTCCAACGCGGCCTCGATCTCGGCGAGTTCGACCCGGTAGCCGCGGATCTTCACCTGGTCGTCGGTGCGTCCGGCGAATTCGAGCAGCCCGTCCTCGGTCCAGCGGGCCAGGTCGCCGGTGCGGTACATGCGGGCCCCGGGCAGCCCGAACGGGTCCGCGACGAAGCGTTCGGCGGTGAGGTCGGGCCGGCCGAGGTAGCCGCGGGCCAGGCCGGGTCCCGACAGGTACAGCTCGCCGGTGACGCCGGGCGGGACCGGGCGCAGGGCGGTGTCCAGGACGTAGGCGCGGGAGTGGTGGACGGGGCGGCCGACGACCGGGCGGGCGCTGTCGCGGACCCGGCCGACGAGGGCGTCGACGGTGGCCTCGGTGGGGCCGTACAGGTTGACCGCCTCGGTGTCCGGGAGCGCGGCGAGGCGCCGCCACAGCGCGTCGGCGACGGCCTCGCCGCCGAAGCCGACCACCGCGAGCGGGCAGTCTCCGTCGGGCCCGATCAGGCCGCTGTCGGCCATCCGGGCGAGCAGGGAGGGGGTGACCTCGATGAAGTCGATGTCCCGGTCGCGGACGAAGGCGGCGAGGAGTTCGGGGTCGCGGCGGGTGTCGTCGTCGGCGATGTGCAGCGCGTGTCCGTCCAGCAGCCAGAGCTGCGGCTGCCAGGAGGCGTCGAAGGAGAACGACCAGGCGTGTCCGACCCGCAGGTGCCGCCGCCCGGTGCGCTCCTTGGCGAGGTCGTGCAGGTCGTGGCGGTGGCTGTGGAAGAGGTTGGCGACGCCGCGCTGGGTGACGACGACGCCCTTGGGGCGGCCGGTGGAGCCGGAGGTGTAGATGACGTAGGCGGGGTGGTCGGGGCCGGGGGCGGTGGGCTCGGCCTCGGGCAGGCGGTCCGCCGGGGCGTCGAGCCGCAGGACGGGGACGTCCGTCGCGGGCAGCGCGCCCGCGGTCGCGTCGGTGGCGAGGACCAGCACCGGGCGGGCGTCGGCGAGCATGTCGGTGACGCGGGCCGCGGGCAGGTCGGGGTCGAGGGGCAGGTAGGCGGCGCCCGCCCTCATCACCGCGAGTATGGCGGCGATGTGGTCGGCGGTGCGGGGCAGGGCGAGGGCCACGATCCGCTCGGGTCCGGCGCCGTGCCCGGCCAGGATGCGGGCCAACTTAGCGCTACGGGCGTCGAGTTCGGCGAAGGTCCAGGTGGTGCGGCCGTCGGTGACGGCGACCGCGTCCGGAGTGGCGGCGGCCTGGGCGGCGAACAGCGCCGGTACCGTGCCGAGGCGTTCGGCGGCCGGGAGGGCGGTGTCGTTCCAGGTCTCCAGGACGGTGTAGCGGTCGGCGGAGCCGAGCAGGTCGAGGCGGCCGACGGGGCGCCCGGGGTCGGCGGCCATGCCGGTGAGCAGGCCGGTCAGGGCGGCCGTGATCCGCCGTACGGTGGCCGCCTCGAACAGGTCGGGGCGGAACTCGGCCGTCACCCGCAGCCGTTCGGCGGGCTCGACCGCCCAGGCCAGCGGATAGTGGGTGGAGTCCGCGTGCTCGCGGACCGTGGCACGCGGCGCGGCACCCGTGTCCTGGTCGGTCTCCGCCACGGGGTACGACTCGAACACCACGAGCGTGTCGAAGAGTTCGCCGAGTCCGGCGGTGCGCTGGATGTCGGCGAGGCCGAGGTGCTGGTGGGCGATGAGCCGGGACTGCTCGTCCTGGAGCCGTTCCAGGAGGGCGGCCGTGCTCTCCTCGGGGCGGATCCGCACCCGGACCGGGATCGTGTTGATGAAGAGCCCGATCATCGCCTCGGAACCGGGGAGTTCGGGCGAACGGCCCGCCACGGTGGCGCCGAACACCACGTCGTCGCGTCCGGTGAGCCGGCCGAGCAGCACGCCCCAGGCGGCCTGCACGAGGGTGTTGACGGTGACGCCCGTGCGCCGGGCGAACGCCTCCAGTTCCGCCGTGCGCCCGGCGTCCAGCTCCACGGTGTGGGTGTGCGGGACGGCGGCGGCCCGGTCGGGATCGGCGGGCGCGAGCCGGGTGGGTTCGGCGAGGCCGGTGAGGGCCTCGGTCCAGGCGGTGGCGGAGGCGGCCGGGTCCTGGGCGGCCAGCAGCCGCAGGTGCTCCCGGTAGGGGGCGGGCGGGGCCGGGGTGCGGCCCTCGTAGCGCGTCCAGAGTTCGGCGGTGAGCAGCGGCAGCGACCAGCCGTCGAGGAGCAGGTGCTGGTGCGAGAGCACGAGGCGGTGCCGGTCCGGGCCGGTGCGGGCCAGCAACAGGCGCAGCAGCGGCGGCCGTTCGGGGTCGAAGCGGCGCCGCTCCTGCCCGAGCACCCGGGTCCAGGCCGCCTCGTCGCCATCGGTGAGATCGAGCTGCCGCCAGGGCAGCACGGCGGTGCGCGGTACGACGGCCACCGGGCGGCCGGAGGACAGGTACCGGAAGCCGCTGCGCAGGTTCTCGTGGGCGTCGAGCAGGTCCTGGGCCGCGGCGCGCAGGCGGTCGGCGTCGACGGGGCCTTCGAGGTCGTAGGAGATCTGGACGGTGTAGACGTCCGGTCCCTCGTCGCCGGAGTCCAGGGCCGCGTGGAAGAGCAGTCCGGCCTGGAGCGGGGAGAGGGGCAGTACGTCGGTGCCGGCGGGGAGGGCGGCGACCTCGGCGCGTTCGGCTTCGGTGAGGTCGAGGAGGACGGTCTCCTCGGCCCGGTCCCCGGACGTGGCGGTGGTCGCCACCGCGGCCAGCCCCGCCACCGACTTGTGCCGGAACACGTCGCGCGGGCTGAACGCCAGCCCGGCGGCGCGGGCCCTCGCGACCAGTTGCATGGCGACGATGCTGTCCCCGCCGAGGGCGAAGAAGTCGTCGTCCACACCGACCCGTTCGAGGCCGAGCACCTCGGCGGCGAGGGCGCCGAGGGTCTCCTCCAGCGGGGTCCGCGGCCGGGTGTCGCCGACCTCGGCGGCGAAGTCCGGGGCGGGCAGGGCCCGGCGGTCCAGCTTGCCGTTCGGGGTGAGCGGGAGGGCGTCGAGGGTGACCACGGCGGCCGGGACCATGTACTCGGGCAGTGCGGCCGCGGCGTGCGCGCGCAGGGCCGCGGAGTCCAGGGGGGCGCCGGGGGCCGGGACGGCGTACGCCACGAGCCGGTCGTCGCGGACCACGACGGTGGCGTGGGCGACGGCGGGGTGCGCGGCGAGCACGGTCTCGATCTCGCCGGGCTCGACGCGGAAGCCGCGCAGCTTGACCTGGTCGTCGGTGCGGCCGAGGTACTCGACCGTGCCGTCGACCGTCCAGCGGGCGAGGTCGCCGGTGCGGTACATGCGGGCCCCGGCCGGGCCGTACGGGTCGGCGACGAACCGCTCGGCGGTCAGCCCGGGCCGGTCCAGATAGCCGCGCGCCAGCTGGACGCCCGCCAGGTACAGCTCGCCCGGCACGCCCGGCGGCACCGGGCGCAGGCCGGCGTCGAGGACGTAGGTGCGGGTGTTCCACACCGGGCGGCCGATCGGCACGGCGTCCGGATCGGCCGGCACCTCGTGGGCGGTGACGTCGACGGAGGCCTCCGTCGGGCCGTAGAGGTTGTGCAGCCGGGTGTCCGGGAGGAGTCGGCGGAACCGGGCGGCCTGCGGTGCGGGCAGGGCCTCTCCGCTGCACATCACCTGGCGGAGGCCGGTGCAGCTCGCGGCGGCCGGCTCGTCGAGGAAGGCGCGCAGCATGGACGGCACGAAGTGGGCGGTGGTGACGCCCTGTTCGCGGATGAGCGCGGCCAGGTAGGCCGGGTCCTGGTGTCCCTCGGGCCGGGCGACGACGAGCGTGGCGCCGGTGATCAGCGGCCAGAAGAACTCCCACACCGACACGTCGAAGCCGGCCGGGGTCTTCTGCAGGACGCGGTCGTCGGCGTCGAGGCGGTAGGTGTCCTGCATCCACAGCAGCCGGTTGGCGATGCCCGCGTGCGGGACGACCACGCCCTTGGGGCGGCCGGTGGAACCCGAGGTGTAGATGACGTAGGCCGGGTGCCGGGGGTCGTAGGAGGTGGGCAGGGGGGCGTCGGCCGGGTGGTCGGGGGTGCCGTCGGCGGTCACCGTGAGGCGGGGCACGCCGGTGTCCGGGACGGCGACGCCCTCCCCCGTGACCAGGCAGGCCGGGCGGGCGTCGGCGAGGGTGTACGCCAGCCGCTCGGCCGGGTAGCCGGGGTCGAGGGGCAGGTAGGCGGCGCCCGCGCGGTGCACGGCGAGCAGGGTCACCACGAGGGCGGCGGAGCGCGGCAGGGCGACGGCGACGGTGGTCTCGGCGCGGGCGCCGTGCGCGGCGAGGGTGTGGGCCAGCCGTTCGACGCGCCGGTCGAGTTCGGCGTAGGTGAGCGGGGTGCCCTCGAAGATGACGGCCGGGGCGGCGGGGGTGCGGGCCGCCTGGGCGCGGAACAGCTCGGGGAGCGTGAGGTCGGGGACCGCCCTCGCGGTGTCGTTCCAGCCGGTGAGGACCAGGGCGCGTTCGTCGTCGCGCAGGACGTCGAGGGTGCCGACGCGGCGGCCGGGGTCGGCGGCGACCTGGGTGAGCAGGGACTCCAGGCGGCGGGCGAGGAGTACGGCGGTCGGCTCGTCGAAGAGGTCGGCGCTGTACTCGATCCAGCCGTCGATGCGCTCGCCCTGCTCGACGAAGTCGAAGCTGAGGTCGAACTTGGCGCTGTCCTGCCCGACGGTCTCGCGGCGGGCGGTGAGGCCGGGCAGCGCGGGGCCGTCACCGGGTCCGGCGAGGTGGACGACCATCACCTGGAACAACGGGTGCCTGGCCAGCGAGCGTTCGGGGTTGAGGGCCTCCACCAGCCGTTCGAAGGGCAGGTCCTGGTGCTCGTAGGCGGACAGGTCGGTCTCCCGTACCCGGTCGAGCAGTTCGGTGAAGGTGGGGTCGCCGGACAGGTCGGTGCGCAGGACCAGGGAGTTGACGAAGAACCCGACCAGGTCTTCGAGGGCCTCGTCGGACCGCCCGGACACCGGGGCGCCGAGCGGGATGTCGTCTCCGGCGCCGAGTCGGTGCAGCAGCGCGGCCACCGCGGCCTGGGCCACCATGAACATGCTGACGCCGTGGGCGCGGGCGAGGCCGCGCAGGGCGCCGGTCAGGGCGGGCGGGACGGTGAAGCCGGTGGTGCCGCCGCGCCCGGTGGGCTCGGCGGGGCGCGGCCGGTCGGTGGGCAGGTCCAGCTCGGCGGGCAGCCCGCGCAGGGTCCCGGTCCAGTGGGCGAGCAGTCCCGGCTCGGTCGCGGCCAGCAGGTCGCGCTGCCAGAGCGTGTAGTCGGCGTAACTCGCGGGCAGCGGCGCCCAGTCGGGGGCCCGGCCCGTGGTGCGGGCGGCGTAGGCGGTGGCGAGGTCGGCGAACAGGGGGCGGTCGGACCACTCGTCGGTGGCGATGTGGTGCAGCAGGAGCAGCAGGACGTGCTCGTCCGGGCCGGTCTCGAACAGGGTGGCACGGAGCGGGAGTTCGCGCTCCAGGTCGAAGACGTGCGCCGCCCGGCCGGCGAGTTCCCCGAACGGGGCACTCTCCATGGGGACTTGCGCATCGGCGAGGATCCGCTGATACGGGATTCCGTCGACCGCCGGGAAGACGGTCCGCAGCGGGGTGTGCCGGGCGGCCACGTCGTTCAGGGCGGCCTGGAGGGCGTCCCGGTCCAGGGGGCCGGTCAGCCGCCAGGCCGAGGGGAGGTTGTACGCGGTGCTCGCGCCGTCGACCTGCGCGAGCAGCCAGAGCCTGCGCTGTGCGGCGGACAGCGGCAGCCGTTCGGGAAGCGGGCGCGGGACGGCGAGCGCGGGACGCGGCCCGGCGTCGGAGGTGTCCGTGCGGGCGGCGAGCAGGGCGACCGTGGGTGCCTCGAAGACGTCACGGACCGTCAGTTCCGCGCCGAGCGCGGTGCGGACGCGGCCGGCCAGGCGCATGGCGAGCAGCGAGTGGCCGCCCAGCGCGAAGAAGTCGTCGGCCACGCCCACCCGTTCGCGGCCGAGGACGTCGGCGAACAGGGCGGTGAGGATCTCCTCGCGCGGGCTGCGCGGCGCGGTGCCGTCGCCCGTGCCCGCGGTGAACTCGGGGGCGGGCAGGGCCTTGCGGTCGAGTTTGCCGTTCGGGGTGAGCGGCAGCGCGTCGAGGGTGACGTAGGCGGCCGGCACCATGTGGGCGGGGAGTACGGCGGCGGCGTGGGCGCGCAGGGCGGT
Source organism: Streptomyces sp. NPDC048291 (assembly GCF_043201715.1). NCBI lineage: Bacteria > Bacillati > Actinomycetota > Actinomycetes > Kitasatosporales > Streptomycetaceae > Streptomyces > Streptomyces sp. NPDC048291. The sequence goes on along the minus strand of NZ_JBICZC010000005.1, from coordinate 77,669 downwards.
CGCGTCGACCACCGGGCCCGCGGCGGGGACGACGTGGGCGACGAGCGCCTGGCCGTGCACGGTGACGGTGGCGTGCGCGACGGCCGGGTGGGCGGTGAGCACGGCCTCGATCTCGCCGGGCTCGACGCGGAAGCCGCGCACCTTCACCTGGTCGTCGGTGCGGCCGAGGTACTCGACCGTGCCGTCGGCCGTCCAGCGGGCGAGGTCGCCGGTACGGTACATGCGGGCCCCGGCCGGGCCGTACGGGTCGGCGCCGAACCGCTCGGCGGTCAGCCCGGGCCGGTCCAGATAGCCGCGCGCCAGCTGGACGCCCGCCAGGTACAGCTCGCCCGGCACGCCCGGCGGCACCGGGCGCAGGCCGGCGTCCAGGACGTACAGGCGGGTGTTCCAGACCGGGCGGCCGATGGGGACGGCGGTCGCGCCGGGGCCGATCTCGGTCGCGGTGACGTCGACGGACGCCTCGGTCGGGCCGTACAGGTTGTGCAGCTCGGCGTCGAGCGCCTCGTGGCAGCGGCGGGCGAGGGCGGCCGGGAGGGCCTCGCCGCTGCACAGCACGCGGCGCAGTCCGGTGCGGCCGGCGGCCGTCGGCTCCTCCAGGAAGAGCTGGAGCATCGAGGGCACGAAGTGGACGGTGGTGACGCCCTGTTCGCGGATGAGCGCGGCCAGGTAGGCGGGGTCGCGGTGTCCCTCGGGCCGGGCGACGACGAGCGTGGCGCCGGTGATCAGCGGCCAGAAGAACTCCCACACCGACACGTCGAAACTGGACGGCGTCTTCTGCAGCACCCGGTCGTCGGCGTCGAGGCGGTAGGTGTCCTGCATCCACAGCAGCCGGTTGGCGATGCCCGCGTGCGGGACGACCACGCCCTTGGGACGGCCGGTGGAACCCGAGGTGTAGATGACGTAGGCCGGGTGCCGGGGGTCGTACGACGTCGGGAGCGGCGCCTCCGGGCCGGTGGGCAGGGCGTCGCGGATCACGCAGACCGGCCGGGCGTCCTCGACCATCAGGGCGAGCCGGTCCGCCGGGTAGTCCGGGTCCAGCGGCAGGTAGGCGGCTCCTGCGCGGTGGGTGGCCAGGAGGGCCACGACGAGGTCGACCGAGCGCGGCAGGGCGACGGCGACGGTCCGCTCCGGGCCCGCGCCCAGTCCGGCCAGGACCCGGGCGGTGCGCTCGACGCGGGCGTCCAACTGGGCGTAGGTGAGCCGCTGTTCCTCGAAGACGAGGGCGGTCGCGTCGGGGGTGCGGGCCGCCTGGGCGCGGAAGAGCTCGGGGAGCGTGACGTCCGGGACGGTCCTGGCGGTGTCGTTCCAGCCGGTGAGGACGCGGGCCCGCTCGTCCTCGTGCAGGATGTCCAGGTCCCCGAGCGGGGCGTCGGGTGCGGCGGCGGCGTGCGCGAGGAGCCGGGCCGCGCGGTCGGCCAGGGCCTCGGCCGTGCCGGGGTCGAAGAGGTCGGTGGCGTACTCCAGGACCAGGACCACCCGGTCGGACTCGTCGACGTAGGTGAAGTGCAGGTCGAACTTGGCCATGCCGGTGTCCATGTCGGACCACTCGGTGGCCAGGCCCAGCACGTCGGGGTCGCCGTCGGGCCGGTGATGGTAGCCGAGCATGACCTGGAAGAGCGGGTTGCGGCCGGCCGTCCGGGGCGGGTTGAGGGCCTCCACCACCCGGTCGAAGGGCAGGTCCTGGTGCTCGAAGGCGGACAGCGACGACTCCCTGACCCGGCCGAGGAGTTCACGGAACGTCAGCCGGTCGCCGGACAGGTCGGTGCGCAGGACCAGGGTGTTGACGAAGAAGCCCACCAGGTCGCCGAGGGCCTCGTCGGTGCGGCCCGCGACGGGCGAGCCGAGGGGGATGTCGTCGCCCGCGCCGAGCCGCCGGAGCAGGGCGGCGGTGGCGGCCTGGAACAGCATGAACATGCTGGTGCCGGTGGATGCGGTGAGGTCGCGCAGGGCCTGGCCGGTGGCGGCGGGCAGCTCCAGCCGGACCTTGCCGCCGCGGCCGGTCGGCTCGGCGGGGCGCGGCCGGTCGGCGGGCAGGATCAGCTCCTCCGGGAGGTCGCGCAGCGCCTCACGCCAGTAGGCGAGTTGGGCCTCGCCGGTCGCGTCGAGCAACTGCCGCTGCCACAGGGTGTAGTCGGCGTACTGCGCGGGCAGCGGCGCCCACTCCGGGGCCGTACCCGCGCGGCGGGCCGCGTAGGCGGTGTCCAGGTCGGCGAGGAACGGCCGGTCGGACCACTCGTCGGTGGTGATGTGGTGCAGCACGACGGCCACCACGTGGTCGTCGTCGGCCAGCCGGAACACCTCGCAGCGCAGCGGGAGTTCGGCGGTCAGGTCGAAGGGGCGGCGCTGGGCCGCCTCGATCAGCGCGGGCAGCGCCTCCTCGGTGGCGGCGGCCACGGTGAGGGCCGGGTGCGCGTCCTCGGCGGGGACGATCCGCTGGTACGGCTCGCCGTCAAGGGCCGGGAACACGGTGCGCAGCGCCTCGTGGCGGGCGGCCACGTCCCGCAGGGCGGCGCGCAGGGCCTCGGTGTCGAGGTCGCCGCGCAGCCGGAAGACCAGCGGGAAGTTGTAGGCGACGCCGCTGCCGGTGATCTGCTCGACGAGCAGCAGCCGGCGCTGGGCCGGGGAGAGCGGGATCCGGGCGGGCCGGTCCCTGACCGGGGTGACGGGCGGCCGGGCGGGGCTCGCCGTGCCGACGCGGGCGGCGAGCCGGGCCGGGGTGGGGGCCTCGAAGAGGTCGCGGATGGCGAGTTCGGCGCCCAGTTCGGTGCGGGCGCGGCTGACCAGCCGGGTGGCGAGCAGCGAGTGGCCGCCGAGGTCGAAGAAGTTGTCCTCGGCACCGGCCTCGGGCAGCCCGAGCACCTCGGCGAACAGGCGGCAGAGCACCTCCTCCCGCGGGGTGCGGGGGCCGCGTCCGCCGCCGAGGGCGACGGCGGGCTCGGCCTCGGGCAGGGCGCGCACGTCCAGCTTGCCGTTGGCGTTCATGGGCAGGCCGTCGACGGTGACGAAGGCTGCCGGGACCATGTACTCGGGCAGTTCGCGTCCGAGGTCCTCGCGCAGCCGCCGGACCAGGGCACCGGTCTCGCGGGCGGCGGTCGGGTCGTTGGCGTAGGGGGCGGTGCCGCCGCCGGGCCGGAACAGGCCCGCGGTGAGCCGGTGTTCGGCGCCCAGGAACACGGCGTCGTAGGTCCCGGCCCCCGGCGACCAGGTGGTGAGGACCCGGTGGCCGGCGTCGGCGCCGAGTGCGTATAGGGTCTCCGGGTCGACACCGTCCTCGCGGATGCGGCCGTCGGGGATGCCGGTGACGCGCAGGGCCGCGGGCCGCCCGGCACGCGGGCGTTCGCCCACGCGGGCGATCAGCTCCCCCGCATCGCGCAGGAGTTGTCCGACGACTCCGGACGTCAGGCCGCCGCGGGCGAGTTCGCCCACGGTGTGGGCGGTGCTCCACTCGACCGTCGGCGCGTCGTCGAGTCGGACGCCGGGCTCGCCGGCGTACAGGACGACGTCGTAGCGGTGCCTGGTCAGCTCGTTGTGGTGCCGGCCGCGCTTGGTGCGCAGGTCGACGTGGTAGCCGAGGGTGGTGAAGTAGTCCGGGTCGACCAGGAGTTCCTTCTCCAGGCGCAGCCCGCGCTCCACCGCCGCCGACAGCTCGGACTCGGCCGTGCCCCGGGCGTGCTGGATCTCGGTGTGGAAGGTGCGGGCCAGCCGCAGGTTGCGGACGTCGCCGACGAACAGGGCGCCGCCGGGTGCGAGCAGTTCCATGGCGCCGTCGATGACGGCGGTGAGGTACTCGATGCTCGGGAAGTACTGGATGACGGAGTTGACGACGATCGTGTCGAAGTGGCCGGCGGGCAGCCCGCTCAGGTCGTCGGCGGGCCGGCAGCGCAGCTGAACCCGGGAGGCCAGTTCGGGGTCCCGGTCCCGCAGCTCCGCGCCGATCTTGCGGATCACCGGGGCGGCGAAGTCGGTCGCCCAGTACTCCGCCGCGTCCGGGGCGAGCCGGGACAGCAGCAGGCCTGAGCCGACGCCGATTTCGAGGATGCGGCGCGGGTTCAGGGCGCGGATGCGGGCGACGGTGGCCTCGCGCCACTCGTGCATCTGCTCGAAGGGGATGGGCCGGCCGTCGTAGGAGCTGTCCCAGCCGTCGTACTGCTCGGTGAAGACGGCGGTGCCGATCTCCTCGTACTCGTCGGAGTAGATCTCCTGCCACTCCCCCACCTGGGCGGCCTCGGCGGCGGTGCGGTCGGCGGGGTCGGCGCCGGAGGGCACGACGTAGCCGACGAGGCGTTCGCCGCGGACCACGACGGCGGCCTGGGAGACCAGCGGGTGGCGGCTGAGGGCGGCCTCGATCTCGCCGGGCTCGATCCGGTAGCCGCGGATCTTCACCTGGTCGTCGGTGCGGCCGAGGAAGTCGAGGTTGCCGTCGGGGTTCCGGCGCACCAGGTCGCCGGTGCGGTACATGCGCTCGCCGGGCTCCCCGAACGGGTCGGCGACGAACCGTTCGGCGGTCAGTCCCGGCCGGTCCAGGTAGCCGCGGGCCAGGCCGATCCCGGCGATGTACAGCTCGCCGGGGACGCCGTCGGGCACCGGGCGCAGCCAGGCGTCCAGCAGGTGGGCGCGGGTGCCGCGGATGGGCCTGCCGACGGTGGGGGTGTCGGAGTCGAGGGTGCCGCCGCCGAGGGTGTTGATGGTGTACTCGGTCGGCCCGTACAGGTTGTAGCCGTACGTCCCCTCGGTGTCGCGCAGCGCCGCCCACACCGTCTCCGGAACGGCCTCGCCGCCGAGCAGCACGAGCGGCGGGACGTGGCCCTCCAGCAGGCCCTGCTCGATCAGCAGCCGCGCGTAGGTGGGCGTGACGTTGACGACGTCGATGCGGTGCCGCTCGCAGTAGGCGACCAGGGCCTGCGCGTCGCGCCGCAACTCCTCGTCGCAGACGTGCACTTCGTGGCCCTCGACCAGCCAGAGCAGCTCCTCCCACGACATGTCGAAGGCGAAGGACACGGTGTGCGCGATCCGCAGCCGCCGGCCGCCCGCCGCGGCGATCGCGGGTTCGAAGATCTCCTTCTGGTGGTTGAGCTGCATGTTGGTCAGGCCCCGGTAGGGGGTGACGACGCCCTTGGGGCGGCCGGTGGAGCCGGAGGTGTAGATGACGTAGGCGGGGTGTTCGAGGCTGAAGCGGCGGCGGACGGGGGTGTCGGGGAGGCCGGCCAGTTCGTCGCGGACCGCCGGGTCGTCGAGCAGGAGGCGCGGCAGGCCGTCGCCGTCGAGGGTCGCGGAGACGGCGGCGGTGGAGAGCAGGAGCAGCGGGCGGGCGTCGGCCAGCATCAGGGAGAGCCGGTCGGCCGGGTGGTCCAGCTCCAGGGGCAGGTAGGCGGCGCCGGTGCGCAGCACGGCGAAGAGCGCGACCACCATGTCGAGGGAGCGGCCGAGGCCGAGCGCGACCACTTGCTCGGGACCGGCGCCCCGCTCGACGAGCAGCCGGGCCGTCCGGTTGACGGCCGCGTCGAGTTCGGCGTAGGTCAGCGCGCGCTCGCCGAGGACGAGGGCGCGGGCGTCCGGGGTACGGGCGGCCTGGGCGGCCAGCAGGTCGGCGACGGTCTCCTCGGGGACCTCGACCCGGCCGGACGCCCACTCCTCGCGCAGCGCCGCGTGTTCGGCGGGCAGCAGCGGGTCGAGGGAGCCCACGGGGGCCGTGAGGTCGGCGGTGAGCCGGTCGACGAGGAGGGTGAAGCGGTCGAGCAGGGCGCGGGCGCGGTCGGCCGGGACCAAGTCGGGCCGGTGGGTGAGGGTGACCGTGATCCGCTGTCCGGGGGTGACGACGAGGTTGGCCGGGTAGTGGGTGGCGTCGACGTTGGCGACGGCGGTGGCGCCGTGCCGGGTGCGCAGTTCCGCCAGCCGGTCCTCGGTGTCGTTGTTGCGCAGCACGAACAGGGTGTCGAACAGCTTGCGGTGCCCGGTCTCGGCCTGGAGCACGCCGAGGCTGAGGTGCTCGTACGGCATCAGGTCGAGGCGTTCGCCCTGGACGCGGCGGAGCAGGCCGAGGACCGGTTCGGCGGGGTCGAGGGCGATCCGGGTGGGGACGGTGTTGAGGAAGAGGCCGATGATGTTCTCGACGTCGTGGACCTCGCTGGGCCGGCCGGCGACCGTGGTGCCGAACACGACGTCGGTACGGCCGGTCGCGGAGGCGAGGGTGAGGCCCCAGGCCGCGTTGAGCAGGGTGTTCAGGGTGAGGCCGTGGACCCGGCCGGTCTCCCGCAGCCGGTCGCCGAGTTCGGCGCCGAGGCGGACGTCGAGCCGGTCGGGGATGACCGGTTCGAGCCCGTCGGCGGCGGTCGGGGCCAGCAGGGTGGGCTCCTCCAGACCGGCCAGCGCGGTCCGCCAGGCGGCCGTGGCGACGGTGTCGTCCTGCTGGTCGAGCCAGGTCAGGTAGTCCCGGTAGCTGCCGGGGGCGGGCAGCGCGGAGGCGTCGCCGCCCGACTCGTACAGGGCGAACAGCTCGTCCAGGAAGAGCCAGGCCGACCAGCCGTCCCAGAGGATCAGGTGACGGCCGACGACCAGGCGGTCGCCGCGCTCGGCGCCGAGGCGCAGCAGGAGCAGCCGGAACAGCGGGGGCGCGGACAGGTCGAACCGCCGGTTGCGCTCGGCGTCGGTCAACTCCCTTACGCGCGCGTCCTGTTCCACGGCCGCGAGGTGCGAGAGGTCGACCTCGTCGAGCGGGATCTCCGGGGTCTCGACGATGAACTGCACCGGCTGGTCGAGGCCTTCGCTGGTGAACCCGGCGCGCAGGCCCGGGTTGCGGTCCAGGAGGGTGCGGGCGGCGGCGCGCAGCCGGGCCGGGTTGAGGCCGGTGGCGAAGTCGAAGGTCTCGTGGACGGTGTAGACGTCCAACGCGCCCTGGTCGTAGGCCGAGTGGAAGAACAGGCCCTCCTGGAGAGGGGCCAGCGGCCAGACGTCGGCGACCGCGGCCGGGGCGGCGAGCGCGCGGATCCGGGCGTGTTCGGCGTCGGTGAGGGTGAAGGCGGCAGCGGCGTTGGGCGCTTCCCGCGTGACGGTGCCGGCGGTGCCGGCGAGCGCGGCGGGGGTCCGGTGGGTGAACACGTCCCGTGGGCTGAGGTCCAGGCCGGCCGCGCGGGCCCGGCTGGCGACGCCGATGGAGCTGATGCTGTCGCCGCCGAGCCGGAAGAAGTCGTCGTCCGGGCCGACGTCGGCGATGCCGAGGACGGCCGCGAAGATCCCGGTGAGCCGCCGTTCCAGGGGGCCCTCGGGTTCCCGGCGGGCGGCGCGTTCGGCCTCGGGGACGGGCAGTGCGGCCTGGTCGAGCTTGCCGCTGGGGGTGAGCGGGAGGTCGTCGAGGACGACGTACGCCTCGGGGACCAGCGGCGCGGGCAGCGCCCCGGCGAGGGCGGCCCGCAGGTCGGCGGGGTCGGCGACGGCACCGGCCGCGGGGACCGCGTAGGCGACGAGCCGCCCGTCCCGGACGACCACGGCACCGCGCGCCACCGCCGGGTGCCGGGTCAACGCGGCCTCGATCTCGCCGAGTTCGATCCGGTTGCCGCGCAGCTTGACCTGCCGGTCGGTGCGGCCCAGGTAGTCGAGGGTACCGTCGGGGCGACGGCGCACCAGATCGCCGGTGCGGTACATGGGGACGCCGGGCGCGGCGGCGTACGGGTCCGCCACGAAGCGGTCGGCGGTGAGCGCGGGCCGCCGGTGGTAGCCGCGGGCCAGCTGGACGCCGGTCAGGTACAGCTCGCCGGGCACCCCGTCCGGCACCGGGCGCAGACACGAGTCCAGCACCCGCAGACCGGTGTTCCACACGGGCCGCCCGATGGGCACGACCGTACCGGGCGCACCGTCGTAGGCGTGGTACGTCACGTCGACGGCGGCCTCGGTCGGGCCGTACAGGTTGTGCAGCGGTACGCCCGTCAGGTCGCGCCAGCGCCGGGCCGCCGCGCCCGACAGGGCCTCGCCGCTGCTGAAGACGCGACGCAGGCCGCCCGCCCAGGCGGGATCGGCGGTGACCTCCTCGGACGCGAGGAACGCGTCCAGCATCGACGGCACGAAGTGCATGGTGGTGACGCCCTCGGCCCGGATCAGCCGGGCCAGGTAGGCGGGGTCGCGGTGCCCGTCGGGCGCGGCGAGCACGACCGCGGCGCCCTCGCGCAGCGCCCAGAAGAACTCCCAGACGCTGACGTCGAAGCTGGACGGGGTCTTCTGCAACACCCGGTCGTCGGCGGCCAGTCCGTACGCGCCCTGCATCCAGGCGAGCCGGTTGCCGATCGCGCGGTGGGTGACGACGACGCCCTTGGGTCGGCCGGTGGAGCCGGAGGTGTAGATGAGGTAGGCGGGGTGGTCGGGGGTGAGAGGCGCGGACCGCGGTACGTCCTGCGGCTCCTCGCCCTTCGCTTCCTCCGTTTCCTCCGTTTCCTCCTCTTCCGCCACTTCCGCCTCGACGTGCAGGATCTCCAGTCCGTCCACCGCCGGAAGGCGTACCGCGTCCCGTGCCGTGGTGATGACCGTCCGGGCACCGGAGTCGCTGAGCATGTAGGCGATGCGGTCGGCCGGGTAGTCGAGGTCGACCGGCAGGTAGGCGGCGCCCGACTTGAGCACCCCGAGGAGCGCGACCATCAACTCGGCCGAACGCGGCACCGCGACGGCGACGAACCGCTCGGGCCCGGCACCGCGGGCGCGCAGGCGGCGGGCCAACCGCTCGGCACGGGCGTCGAGTTCGGCGTAGGTGAGGGTGGCGCCCTCGTACACGACGGCGGTGGCGTCAGGCGTGCGGGCGGTCTGGGCGGCGATGGCGGCGGGCAGGGTGGTCGCGGGTACGGCGCGCCGCTCGCCGTCGACGTGTACGTGCTCGCCCTCGACGAGCAGGTCCAGCGCGGCCACCGGGCGTGCGGTGTCCTCGGCGAGGGCGTCGAGGACCCGGGTGAGCCGGTCGGCGAGCAGTCGCACGGCCTCGCCGGGGATCCGGTTCGCGTGGTGCTTGAGGCGCAGGTCGAGGCGGCGGCCGGGCTTGACGATCAGGGCCAGCGGATAGTGCACGGCGTCGTGGAAGGCGTGCCCGGCCAGCCGGACCGTGCCGGTGGGGTCGGCGAGGTTCGGTTCGGCGGGGTAGTTCTCGAAGACGACCAGGGTGTCGAAGAGTTCGCCGTCGCCCGCGTGCCCGGCGGCCCGCTGGATCTCGGCGAGGCCGAGGTGCTGGTGGTCCAGCAGGGCGCTCTGCTCCTGCTGGAGGCGCTCCAGGACGGCACCGAGGGTTTCGGTGGGGGCCCAGCTCAGCCGGGTGGGCAGGGTGTTGATGAAGAGGCCGACCATCGACTCGATGCCGGGCACGGCGGCGTCGCGGCCGGAGACGGTGGTGCCGAAGACCACGTCCTGGCGGCCGGTGAGTCCGGCGAGGAGCAGGCCCCAGGCGGCCTGGACGACCGTGCCGAGGGTGACGCCGTGTTCGCGGGCGCGGGCGGTGAGCCGGGCGGTGGTGCGCTCGGGCAGCTCGACGCGGAGCTGGGCGGGCTCGACCGGACCGGTGGCCGCCGGGGTTCCGACCAGGCGGGTGGGCTCGTCGATCCCGGCGAGGGCGGTGCGCCAGGCGTTCCGCGCGGCTTCCCGGTCGGCGCGCGCGACGCGGGCCAGGTAGCCGCGGTACGGGGCGACTTCGGGGAGTGGCGCGGGCTCCTCGCCGTAGAGGGCGAGGAGTTCGCGGTGCAGGACGGGCAGGGACCAGCCGTCGGCGACGATGTGGTGGAAGGTCAGGACCAGTTGGCTGCGGTCCGGGCCGAGGCGGAGCAGGGCGCAGCGCAGCAGCGGCGGGTGGGCGAGGTCGAAGCGGCGGGCGCGTTCGTCGGCGGCGACGGCCGCGGCGAGGCCGGTACGGACCGCGGGATCCTGGGCGGAGAGGTCGACCTCACGCCAGGGCACGTCGAGGCCGGTGGCCACGAGCTGGGCGGGGCGGCCGTCCGGGAGCTGACGGAAGCAGGCCCGCAGCGGGGCGTGCCGGTCGAGGAGCCGCTGGGCGGCCTGGCGGAGGAGGCCGCCGTCGACGGGTCCGGCGAGTTCGACCACCTGCTGGACGACATAGGCGTCGTGCTCGGCGCCGTCCACCAGGGCGTGGAAGAAGAAGCCCTCCTGGAGCGGGCCGAGCGGCAGGACCTCGGCGACCGTGAGCGGGGCGTCGCCCTGGAGCGCGGCGAGTTCGTCGGCGGTGGGCGGGTCCCAGGGGGTGCCGGCCGGGTCCTCGGCGGAGGCGGCGTCGGCGGTGCGGGCGACCCCGGCGAGCCGGTCGACCGTGCGGTGCCGGAAGACGTCGCGCGGGGTCAGCTCCAGACCGGCCCGGCGGGCCAGGACGAGCAACTGGATGGCGACGATGCTGTCCCCGCCGAGCGCGAAGAAGTCGTCGTCGACGGTGACCGAGGGCACCCGCAGGGCCCGCGCGTACAGGTCGCACAGCAGGCGCTCGCGTTCGGTGCGCGGGGCGCGGCCCGAGCTGAGCAGGCCGTAGTCCGGGACCGGCAGGGCGGCGGAGTCGAGCTTGCCGCTCGGGGTGACCGGGAGCCGGTCCAGCGGGACGAGGGCGGCCGGGACCATGTACTCGGGCAGGAACTCGGCGGCGTGCGCGCGCAGCCCGGCCATCAGCGCGGTGACGTTGCGGAACGGTGCGGGACGGTTGGTGTGCGGGTGCGCCTCGGGCCGGGCCCGGCCGGGGAGGTACAGCGGGCCGAGCGGGGTGTCGTCGCCGCGCGCGAACACCGCGTCCAGGCTGCCGTCCTCGGCGTCCGCGGTCCAGGTCAGGGCGGCCCGGTAGCCGTGCCGGGCGGCGGTCTCGTACAGGGTCTCCGGGTCGACGCCCGCGCTGCCGGTACGGCTGCTGTCGTCGAGGGCGCCGAGCGCGGCCAGGTCGGGGGCGAGACGGGCGTTGGGGATGCCGGTGACACGGAGGTGCGCGGGACGGTCCGGGGCGGCGAGCCGGTCGCCGAGGGCGTCCGGGGTGCCGAACGCGGACCAGGGCACCGGGGCCGAGGCCGCTGAGGTCAAGGCGTCCGCGGCCGAGGCGACCGGAGCCAAGGCCGCCGCGACCGAGGCGACCGAGGCCAAGGCGGCCGGAGCCGAGTCGTCCGGGCCCGGTTCGGTGCCCGGGCGCAGGACGACGTCGTACCGGTAACGGGTCAGCTCGTTGTGGTGGGCGCCGCGCTTGACGCGCACGTCGGCGGTGAAGCCGTCCAGGGTCGCGAAGTAGTCCGGGTCGACGAGGAGTTCGCCCTCCCAGGCGACGGCCCGGTCGACGGCGGCGCGCAGCGCCTCCTTGTCCTCCGTCCGGCCGCGGCCCGACTCGACGGCCGTGGCCAGCGTCCGCAGCAGCCGCAGGTTGCGCACGTCGCCGACGAACAGCGCGCCGCCGGGCGCGAGCAGGCGCGCGGCCGAGCGCAGGACGTCGGTGAGGTAGTCGGCGCCCGGGAAGTACTGGATCACGGAGTTGACGACGACGGTGTCGAAGTGGCCCTCGGGGAGCCCGGTCAGCCCGTGTGCGGGCCGGGCGTGCAGCGTGACCTTGCCGGCCAGCTCCGGTACGGCGCCGACCTGGGCGCGCAGCGCGCGGACCGCCTCCTCGGAGAGGTCGCACCCGACGTACTCGGCGCAGTCGGGGGCGATCCGGGAGAGCAGCAGGCCGCTGCCGACGCCGATCTCCAGGACGCGGCGGGGCCGCAGTTCGCGGATCCGGGCGACGGTCGCGTCCCGCCACTCGCGCAGGTCCGCGAGCGGGAGGGGCAGGCCGTCGTACATGCTGTTCCAGCCCGCGAAGTTCTCCTCGAAGCCGTCGGATCCGGCGGCGGAGTAGAGGAGTTCGTGCAGGTCCTTCCAGTCGGACACGGCCTCGTCGGCCCCGGCGGTGCCGTCCGGAGCGTCCGGGGCGTCCAGGGCGGGCACGACATAGGCGGCGAGGCGGCGGTCGCCCGGACGGTCCTCACGGACCACGACGGCGGCCTGGTCGACGGCCGGGTGGGCGCGCAGCACCGACTCGATCTCGCCGGGCTCGATGCGGAAGCCGCGGATCTTGATCTGGCTGTCGGCGCGGCCGTGGAACTCCAGGCGCCCGTCGGACCTCCAGCGGACCAGGTCGCCGGTGCGGTAGAGCCGTTCGCCGGGCGCGCCGAACGGGTCGGCGACGAACCGTTCGGCGGTCAGCGCGGGCCGGCCGAGGTAGCCGCGGGCGAGTCCGGCGCCGCCGAGGTACAACTCCCCCACCACACCGGCCGGTACGGGCCGCAGCCGGTCGTCGAGGACGTAGGCGCGGGTGCCGGGGTCGGGGACGCCGATGGGCACGATGGTGCCGGCCGGGGTGTCCGGGTCGCACCGGCCGAGGGTGGAGTTGGTGGTGGCCTCGGTGGGCCCGTACGCGTTGAACATCATCCGGCCGCGCGCGTAGCGGCCGACCAGCTCGGGCGAGACCCGCTCGGTGCCGGCCAGCAGGGTTGCGGTGGGCGGGAGTCGCACGTCGTCGGGCATGGCCGCGAGGAGAGCGGGCGGCAGGATCATGAAGGTGATGCCGTGCTCGTTCGCGTAGTCGGCGAGGGGCGCGCCGGGCACCCGGCGGTCGGCGGGTACGACGACCAGCCGGCCGCCGGAGAGCAGGCCGAGGCACAGGTCCCAGAAGGCCACGTCGAAGCTGGGCGAGGCGAACTGCAGGACCCGGCTGTGCGGGCCGATCCCGAACCGCTCGCGCTGGGTGGCGACCAGCTTGGCGACTCCGGCGTGCGAGAGCACCACGCCCTTGGGGCGGCCGGTGGAGCCGGAGGTGTAGATGACGTACGCGGCGTGCGCGACCGTCAACGCGTCGGCGGTGGCGGGGTCGTGGGCCGGGTGGGCGGCCAGCTCGGCGACGGTCTCCGGGGCGTCGAGGACCAGCGTCGCCGGGCCCGGCGGCAGGTCGGGGACCGTGTCGGCGGTGGTGACGAGGCAGACCGGCCGGGCGTCCTCCAGCATGTACGCGATGCGGTCGGCCGGATAGTCGGTGTCGACGGGGAGGTAGGCCGCGCCCGTCTTCAGTACGGCGACCTCCGCGACGATCATCTCCGCGGAGCGGGGTACGGCGAGCGCCACGACCTGCTCGGGACCTGCGCCCCTGGCGACCAGGGCATGGGCCAACCGGGCGGCCCGGGCGTCGAGTTCGGCGTAGGTGAGGCGGACGTCCCCGTGGACGAGGGCCACCTCGTCGGGGCGGGCGGCGACCTGGTCGGCGAACATGCGCGGCCAGGTGCGGGCCGGCACGTCGTGGCCGGTGTCGTTCCAGTCGGCCAGGATCCGCCGCCGTTCGCCTGCGCCGAGGAGTTGGAGGTCGGCGACGGGGGTGCCGGGCCGGTCTAGGGCGTCGGCGAGGAGCGCGGCGTAGTGGCCGAGGATCCGGTCGACGGTGGCGGGTTCGAAGAGGTCGGCGGCGTAGTCCGCGCACAACTCCGCGCCGCTCGCGGACAGGTCGGCGACGGACAGGTCGGTGACGGACAGCGCCAGGTCCAGTGGGCCGCCCTCGTCCCAGGGCGAAGGGCCGAAGCCGACGGCGCACAACAGGGCGCCGCCACGGCCGGGTTCGGGAGCGAGCAGCCGTAGCAGCTCCGCGGTGGGCAGCCGGTGGGCGGCGGCCTGCGCGTGGGCGGCCGTGACGTGGTCGCGCAACTCGGCGAACGTCATGGTGCCGTTCACCGGAAGCCGCAGCGGCAGGCCCTCGTGAGCGACCGTCAGCTCCTGCGCCGTGCCGCCGCCGTAGCGGTGCAGCAGGGCGACGAAGGCGGCGAGCAGGGTGGGTGCGTCGGCCGTCAGGCCGAGTTCGGCCGTGCGGACCTCGCGCGGCCTTGGTTCCCGCGGGCGCGCCGGGTGCGGGAAGTCGAACGGCAGTGAGGTCTCCGGTGCCGGTGCGGCGAACCGTTCCCGCCAGTACTCCTCCGTGGATGCCGTCCGCGCCGTCGAAGTCGAAGCCGCGGAAGAAGGTGCGGAAGAACGCCTGTTGCCCGACACAGCTGCCCGTGCCTCCCCATAGGTGTGGAACGGCTCAGCGGAGCCGCGACCGCTCGCATAGTAAGGTAAGGATTGCCTAACTCAACAGGGGAATGTGACTTCAGCGGTCCAAGTCACAGCCGCTGAGGTTATGCTCACCTAACCTGCTCTCAGGACTGTTCGCGGACCACCGGACGACGGCATGGAGACCGGCAAGTGGCTTCAGGCAGAAGGCTTCGCACCACGGTGCTGGTGACGGTGATCGTCGCGCTCCTGGTCCTTTTGTCCCTGCTCTCCGTGGCACTGGGCGCGTTGAGCGTCCCGCTCGACCAGGTGGTGCGCTCGGTCCTCGGGCACCCGCCGAGCCGGCTGGTCGACAACGTGATCTGGTCGGTGCGCGTCCCCAGGACGCTGCTCGGCCTCACCACGGGCGCGGCGCTCGGCCTCTCCGGCGCCCTGATGCAGGCCCTGACCCGCAACCCGCTCGCGGACCCCGGCATCCTCGGGGTGAGCGCGGGCGCGTCCTTCGCGATCGTCGTGTCGGTCGCGGTGCTCGGGGTCGGATCGCTCTACGGCTACGTGTGGTTCGCGTTCGCCGGGGCGCTCGCCGCGAGCGTCCTGGTCTTCCTCCTCGGACGGCTCGGCCGCTCCGGGGCGACCCCGGTGAAGCTGGCGCTCGCCGGAGTGGCCGTCACCTCGCTGCTGTCGTCGCTGACCAGTGCCGCGGTGCTCACCGACCAGGACGCGCTGGACCGTTACCGCTACTGGTCGGCCGGCACCCTGGCCGACCAGGACTCCGGCGACCTGGTGCGCATCCTGCCGTTCCTCGCCGTGGGCGCCGTACTGGCGCTGTCCTGCGCACCCGCCCTCAACAGCCTCGCGCTCGGCGACGACGTGGCCGCCTCGCTGGGACGGCGGCTGGGTCTGGTACGGCTCCAGGGGGTGACCGCGATCGTGCTGCTGACCGGCGCGTCGGTCGCCGTGATCGGCCCGGTGGTCTTCCTCGGCCTGGTCGTCCCGCACATCGCCCGGCTGCTCGCCCAGTTCGCCGGCATCGGCCCCGACCACCGCTGGCTGCTGCCGCTGTCCGCCGCGCTGGCACCGGTGCTGCTGCTGTCCGCCGACATCGTGGGCCGGATGGTGGCCCGGCCCACCGAGATCCAGGCCGGGGTCCTCGTCGCCTTCCTCGGCGGCCCGTTCTTCATCGCCCTGGTCCGCCGCCGGAAACTCGCGGAGGTGTGAGCGTGCCCGCACGACCCACTCCCTCTCCCTCTCCCTCTCCCGCCCCTGCTCCTGCACCTGCACCTGCTGCCGCCCGGCCCGCGTTGCGCGACCGGCCGTTCCGGCTGGCCGCTCCCCCGGTCTCCGGCATGCTGCGGCCACGCCTGGTACTGACCGGAGTGCTCGTCGGCGTGGGCGCGTTCGCGCTGTTCTGCTGGGGCCTGGCCCTCGGCGACTACCCGGTGAGCCTGCCCGACGTCGTCAAGGCCCTGTTCGGGGTGGGCGATCCCGGAACGCTCGTCGTCGTACGGGACCTGCGGCTGCCCCGCGCCCTCACCGGGCTCCTGGTCGGCATCGCCTTCGGGGTCTCCGGGGCGGTGTTCCAGACGATGACCCGCAACCCGCTGGCCAGCCCCGACATGATCGGGCTGACCGAGGGCGCCGGCACCGCGGTGGTGGCGGCGGTGGTGCTCGGCTGGGCCGGCGGACTCGGGCTGTCCACGGTCGGGCTGCTCGGCGCCCTGGCGACCGCGCTGCTCGTGTACGCGCTGGCCTGGAAGGGCGGGGCCACCGGCTACCGCATCATCCTCGTCGGCATCGGCGTCTCCTGGATCTGCACCAGCGCCACCGACTTCCTGGTGGCGCGGGGCAACCGGTTCCAGGCCGAGGAGGCGCTCGGCTGGCTGGTCGGCAACCTCAACGGCCGTACCTGGGGCCAGGTGGACTCGCTGGCCGTCGCCCTCGCCGTGCTGCTGCCGGTCACCCTGGGCCTGGGCCGCTGGATGCGCACGCTCCAGCTCGGCGACGACGTGGCCGCCGGGCTCGGCACCCCCGTCCAGCCGGTCCGGCTGGCGCTGCTGCTGACCGGGGTGGGCCTGGTCGCCTTCGGTACGGCGGCGGCCGGACCCGTGGCCTTCGTGGCCCTGGCCTGCCCGCAGATCGCCCTGCGGCTGGCCGGCACCTCGGCGCCGCCCCCGCTCGTCTCCGGTCTCACCGGCGCGTTCGTCGTCCTCGGCGCCGACCTCCTCGCCCGCGAGGCGGTCCCCGGGACGGAACTGCCGGTCGGGGTCGTCACCGGCGCCCTCGGCGCGCCGGTCCTGCTGTGGCTGCTCGTCCGCGCCAACCGCGCGGGATCTGGAGGCTGATCCCATGTCGACCACCGCCCCGCGCACCCCGGGCTTCCTCGAACGGCCCGCCGCCGGACCCGAGTTGCGAGCCCGAGGGCTCCATCTCGCCTACGACGGCCGGACGGTGGTGGCCGACCTCGACCTCACCGTGCCCACCGGCCGGGTCACGGCCATCGTCGGCGCCAACGCCTGTGGCAAGTCGACCCTGTTGCGCGCCCTCGCCCGGCTGCTGGCCCCCCGCGAAGGCGTCGTCGAACTCGACGGCACCGCCCTGCGCTCCATACCGACCCGCGAACTCGCCCGCACCCTCGGCATCCTGCCGCAGACACCGGTGGCGCCGGAGGGGCTGACCGTCGCCGACCTGGTCAACCGCGGGCGCTCCCCGCACCAGACCTGGTGGCGGCAGTGGTCGGCGGCGGACGAGGAGGCCGTACGGGCCGCGTTGGCGGCGACCGGCCTGACCGAGCTCGCGGACCGGCCGGTGGACGAGCTCTCCGGCGGCCAGCGGCAGCGCGCGTGGATCGCCATGGCCGTCGCCCAGGGCACCCCGGTCCTCCTCCTGGACGAGCCGACGACCTATCTCGACCTGGCCCACCAGATCGACGTGCTCGACCTGATCACCGACCTCAACCGGCGCGAGGGCCGTACGGTGGTGATGGTGCTGCACGACCTCAACCAGGCGTGCCGGTACGCCGACCACGTCATCGCGATGAAGGCCGGCCGCATCGTCGCCCAGGGCACACCGGCCGAGGTGGTCACCGAGGCCACCGTCGAGGACGTCTTCGACCTGCGCTGCCGGATCACCCCCGACCCGGTCAGCGGCACCCCGATGGTCATCCCACTCGGCCGCCACCACCACGACGACGCCACCGACACCGACGACGCCACCGGCACCGCCCGCGCCGCCGAGGACGCGGTACCGGCCGCCCTCGACTGAGCGGCCATCCCGTCGCCCCGGCCGACGCGACGCGAAGACCGGGGCGGCGGGAGGCCGTCGTACGGTCAGGGACGGGACGTCAGGTAACCGCCCATGGTGCGGAAGTGGTCCGCCGCCGCGTACTCCGTGCCGTCGTCCGTCCGTACCCGCCGGACCAGCAGCCCCCGGCCCCGCCCGGTGTGGGCGTCGGGGCCCGCCACGACGACCACGCCGTCGCCCTCGCGGATGAATATACGGCCCGGGGTGCCGCCGTAACGCCCCTCGGAGACGGCGGCGGAGACGATCCTGAGCCGCTCGCCGCGGTGGAACGCGTAGGCGTTGGGGTACGGGTCGGACTGGGCCCGCACCAGGCGCTCCAGGCGCTCCGCCGGCCAGCTCCAGTCGATGCGGCTGTCCTCCAGGGACCGCTTGTGGAAGAAGCTGGCCCGGGCCCGGTCCTGCGGCACCCACTGGCCGGTGTCCCGGCCGGCGGCGATCAGGTCGAGGGACTCGCGCACGATGGGCGCGATCAGGTCGACCGTGCGGCGGAAGAGGTCGGTGGCGGTGTCGGTGGGCCCGACCGGCACCGAGCGCTGCACCAGGACGTCCCCGGCGTCGAGTTCGGCGTTCATGCGGTGCGCGGTCACCCCGACCCGCTCCTCGCCGTTGATCAGCGCCCAGATGATCGGCGAGAACCCGGCGTAGGCGGGCAGCAGCGAGTCGTGGATGTTGAGGGTGCCGTGCGGCGGCAGGTCGAACAGCTCCGGGGGCAGCCAGGTCCGCCAGTTGTTGGCGACGATGATGTCCGGCCTCGACTCCCGTACGGCGTCGAGGAGTTCGGCGTCGTCGGGGCGGTTGCGCAGCAGCACCGGGACCTGGTGCTTCTCGGCCAGCTCGGCGACGTTGTCGTCCCAGATCTTCTCGTAGGCGTGCTCGCTCCTCGGATGGGTGATGACGAGGACCACCTCGTGATCGGAGTCCAGCAGCGCCTGCAGCGTGCGGTGACCCCAGGTCTGGTAGCCGAGCATGACGACCCGCATGACGGACCTTCCCTTCCCTTCACAGACCCCATTGCTAGGTAAGCCTTACCTTATCTAGCATGGGTCTGCCTGAGGGAGGCGATGCAAAGGTGAAATCACCGGTCATGGGTTCCGACGTCGTCCACGACATCATCGGAATCGGTTTCGGCCCGTCAAATCTCGCTCTGTCCATAGCGGTTGAGGAGCACAACACGGGTCTGGCGGCGGACAGCCGTCTCAACGCCCTGTTCCTGGAACGGCAGCCGCGGTTCGGCTGGCACCGGGGCATGCTGATCGACGACGCCACGATGCAGGTCTCCTTCCTCAAGGACCTCGTCACCCTGCGCAACCCGACCAGCGACTACAGCTTCCTCTGCTTCCTGCGCGAACAGGGCAGACTGATCGACTTCCTGAACCAGAAGACCCTCTTCCCGCTGCGGATGGAGTTCCACGAGTACTTCGAGTGGGCGGCGGCCCGGGTCGCGCACCTGGTGTCGTACGGCAGCGAGGTGGTCGCGGTGGACCCGGTGCGCGACGACGACGGCGGGGTGGCCTTCTTCGACGTCACCTGCCGGGACGCGGCCCGCCCGGGGACGGCCGTGACCCACCGCACCCGCAACATCAGCGTGGCGATGGGACTTGAGCCGCATGTGCCGCCGGGTCTTGAACTCGCCGAACGGGTCTGGCACAACAGCGAGTTGATCCCGCGCGCCGAGCAACTGGCGGCGACGGGCGCGCCGGTGCGGCGGGCGGTCGTGCTCGGTGCCGGGCAGAGCGCCGCGGAGACGGTGGACTACCTGCACCGCACGTTCCCGGACGCCGAGGTCTGCTCGGTCTTCGCCAAGTACGGCTACACGCCCGCGGACGACAGCCCGTTCGCCAACCGGATCTTCGACCCGGAGGCGGTCGACGTCTACTTCTCCGCGCCGTCCGCGGTCAAGCAGTCGCTGCTGGACTACCACCGCTCCACCAACTACTCGGTCGTCGACATGGATCTGATCGAGTCGCTGTACGCCACCACGTACCGGGAGAAGGTGGCGGGCCGGGAGCGGCTGCGCTTCCTCAACGTCTCCCGCGTCCGCGAGGTCGCGGACGGGCCGGACGGCGGTCTCGGCGTCACCGTCGAGTTCCTGCCCACCGGCGAACAGCAGACGCTGCCCGCCGACGTCCTGGTGCTCGCCACCGGCTACCGGCCCCGGGACCTGACCGCGCTCATGGGCGACGCGGCCAAGCTGTGCCTCAAGGACGACGGCGACGCGATCCGGGTCGGCCGGGACCACCGCGTGGAGACGGTGCCGGAGGTCGCGGCCGGCATCTACCTCCAGGGCGGGACCGAGCACACCCACGGGCTCACCAGCACCCTGCTGTCGACCGTGGCGGTCCGTGCGCAGGAGATCCACGGATCCCTGGTGGCCGACCGGGCGACGGCGGCCTGACCCGCGCCGCCACCCCGCCTCACCGCCACCCCGCACTCCCGTGGCCCGGACGGTACGGTCCCGTCCGGGCCACGGGGCTCGTCCGTCCGGCGGGCGGTGTCAGTAGGGGCCGTGGGTCCAGCGGCCGGCCGTCATCGTGGCGTGCACCGGCATCGCGCGCAGGGCGTCCGGGCCGGCCGTCAGCGGATCCACGTCCACGACCACCAGGTCGGCGGGGTCCCCGACCCTGATGAGCCGGCGCCCGCGAGCCGCCGCGGCCAGCGCGTCCCGCACCGGCAGGCGCTGCTCCGGGTGCCAGGCGGGGCGGTCGTCGTCGGTGCGGGTGACGGCCGACGCGACGGCGAGCCAGGGGTCCAGCGGCGAGACGGGCGCGTCCGAGCCGAACTCCAGCCGTGCCCCGGCGGCCAGCAGGTCGGCGTAGGCGAAGGCGCGTGCGGTACGTCCGGCCCAGTACCGGTCCGCGACGTCACGGTCGTCCGTCGCGTGCCGGGGCTGCACCCCCGCCGTGACGTCCAGTTCCGCGAAGCGCGGGAGGTCCCCGGGGCTCAGCAGCTGCGCGTGTTCGATCCGGCCGCGGCAGCGCACGGCCGCGAAGGCGTCCAGGGCCACGGTGTTGGCCCGGTCGCCGATGGCGTGCACCGCCGGTTCGATGCCGTGCGCGGCGGCCCGGCGCATGAGCCGTACCAGCTCGTCCGGCGCCGTCTGCTCGATGCCGTGCGCGCCGTCCGTGTTCTCAAGGCCCGGGTAGGGGTCGCGGCACAGCGCGGTACGGGTGTTGAGCGAGCCGTCCGTGAAGAGCTTGAGCGGACCGACCCGTACCAGGCCGTCGGCCGCGCCCTCCCCGGAACCGATCCCTGAGCCGGTGCGCAGCCCGCGCGCCACGGCCGCGTCCAGGTGGCTCGGGTAGACGGCGGCCGACACCCGTACGGCCGGCGGGGCCTGTGCCGAGCGCCGTTCCCAGGCGCCCACGGTGTCGCCGTACTGGAAGTCGATGACGCCGGTGACCCCGCGTGCGGCGGCGGCCCGGCAGGCGTCGGCGACCCAGTCGTCCAGCGTCCCGGCCGGCACCTCGGGCAGGGCCGCGAGCACCTCGTGCCCCTCCGCCTCCCGGACCAGTCCGGTCGGGTGGTCGCCGCGGCCGACCAGGGCCAGGCAGGCGGAGTTCAGCCACACGGCGTGCAGATCGGCGCTCACCAGGGCGACCGGGCGGTCCGGCAGGGCCGCGTCGAGGATGCGCCGGTCCGGGGCGTCGGGCCAGAGCCCGTCCCGGAAGCCGTATCCGAACAGGACCGTTGCGGCGCCGGGTGCCGTACGGCCGTGGGCGCGCACCCGGTCGGCCACCTCGCGCGCGGAGGCGGTTCCGGAGAGGTCGAGCCGGCGGCGCGCGCTCGCCCACTCGGCGAGGTGGACATGGGCGTCCCACAGTCCGGGCAGCAGGACGCGCCCGTCCAGATCGACGACCCGCTCATCCGCGGCAGATCCGGCGGGCCGCACGGCTCCCTGCTCCGGGACGACATGCGTGACCCTGCCGCCCGCCACCCGCACACCGGCCAACGGACCGCCCGCCCCCAGCCGTACCCGGGCGAGCGTCACCGCGGCCGACCGGCGCGGGGTGGTCGCGAAGTCCGTCATCGAGCCTCCCTCCGTGGCGGCAGACCCGCCCTCGACAGCGAAAAGAAGATGAACTTAGGTTTACCTTACCCATTACGGATCCCCCCCGGTCGCCCCGTCCCGCGCACGGCCCGCCGTCTCGGGAGGCGGGTCCGGTGCGGGCCGTCCGTCCGGCGCGTCAGACGGCCGTACGGCCGCCGTCGACCGGCAGGACCGCGCCCTGCACGAAGCTCGCCGCGTCGCTCACCAGGTAGGCGATCGCCTCGGCGACCTCGCGTGCCTCACCGGGCCGGCCGGCGGGCGCCTGTGCGGCCAGGGCGGTCAGGTCGTCCCCCATGCCGGCCGTGCCCTCGGTGCGGATGGGACCCGGCTCCACGGCGTTGACCCGTACCCCCCGCGGGCCGAACTCGGCGGCCCACGCCTTGGTCAGCAGGTTGACCGCCGCCTTGCTCGACCCGTACAGCGCCATCCCCGCGATGCCGTACTCGGCGGCGATGGTGCTGACGTTGACGACGGCGCCCCGCCCGCGCTCGGCCATGGCCGGGGCGAGCTCGCCCACCAGGTAGAACGGCGCCTTCACATTCAGGTCGTAGACGCTGTCCACCTGGTCGGCGGGGGTCTCCGCGGTCGGTCCGAACGGGTAGACGCCGGCGTTGTTGACAAGGATGTCGACATGGCCGCCGCCCCGTGCGGTGGCCTCGCGGGCCAGGCGCCGCACCGAGTCGGCGTCCCGCAGGTCGGCCGCCAGGAAGTCGGCCTTGCCGCCGTGCTCCCGGACGCCCGCGACCACCCGCTCACCGCGGTCCGCGTCACGGCCCGCGACCAGGACGTGCGCGCCCCGCTCGGCGAGCAGTGTCGCGGTCGCGGCGCCGATACCGCTGGTCGCGCCGGTCAGCAGGGCCACGCGTCCGGTCAGGTCAGCAGGACTCATGAGGTGTCCTTAAAGTATTGAAAGTCGGGCAAATCCATCGTCCCGCCGCCTCGTCCATGAGGCGACGGGAGTCCACAGCGGCAGCGGCGTTCCGGGATTCCGCGCTCCTCGTCAGCGGATCCGATGACCTCCATCAGCGCCCCGTGCGCTGGGCGGGGCCGGGCGGCGGCCAGAGGCCGCGCTCATGGCGGCTCGGGGCCCCGGCGGCCCGGAACTGTGCGGACCGGCACCGATCGTCATGTGAGGCGGCAATGAGCGAACCGAACGCAGCACCGCAGGAAGCCCCCGGCGCGGCAGCGGAGGCGACCGGGGAGAGCAGCACGTACGACGTGATCGTCCTGGGCGCGGGCCCGGTCGGGCAGAACGTCGCCGACCGGGCCCGGGCCGCCGGGCTCTCCGTGGCCGTCGTGGAGCGGGAACTCGTCGGCGGCGAGTGCTCCTACTGGGCCTGCGTCCCCAGCAAGGCGCTGCTGCGGCCGGTTCTCGCGGTCGCCGACGCCCGCCGCGTGGACGGCGCCCGGCAGGCCGTCACCGGACGGATCGACGACGCCGCGGTCTTCGCCCGCCGCAACCGTTACGTCACCGACTGGGACGACAGCGGGCAGGCACTGTGGGTCAAGTCCATCGGCGCCGACCTGTTCCGCGGCCAGGGCCGGCTCGACGGGCCGCGCCGGGTCACCGTCAGCCGGGACGACGGCGCCCGGCAGACCCTCGTCGCCCGGCACGCGGTGGCCCTCGCCACCGGCAGCCGGCCCGCGCTGCCCGGCATCCCGGGCATCGAGGAGGCCCGGCCCTGGACGAACCGGCACGGCACCGACTCCAGCACCGTGCCCGGCCGGCTGGTCGTGGTCGGCGGCGGCGGGGTCGGCGTGGAGATGGCGACGCTGTGGCAGGGGCTCGGCTCGCAGGTCACGCTGCTCGTCCGGCGGCGGCTGCTGCCCCGTATGGAGGCCTTCGCCGGGGAGCTGGTCGCCCAGGGGCTGGCCGAGGCCGGCGCGGACGTGCGGACCGGCGTCCAGGTGACCGCGCTGCGCCGCCCGGACCCGGAGGGGCCGGTGACGCTCACCCTCGGCGACGGGAGCGAACTGGAGGCCGACGAGGTCCTGTTCGCCACCGGACGCACGCCCAACACGGACGACATCGGCCTGGAGACCGTGGGTCTGGCCCCCGGTACCTGGCTGGACGTGGACACCACCTGCCTGGTCGACGGGGTCGACGGGGCATGGCTGTACGGCCTTGGGGACGTCAACCACCGCGCGCTCCTCACCCACCAGGGCAAGTACCAGGCACGGACGGCCGGGGACGCCATCGGTGCCCGGGCCGCCGGGCGGCCGCTGGACGACGGGGAGTGGGGCGACCACGCCACGACCGCCGACCGGCATGCCGTGGCCCAGGTCTTCTTCACCGACCCGGAGGCGGGCGCGGTGGGCCTGACCGCCGAGCAGGCGACCGCCGCCGGGCACCGCGTCGAGACGGTCGACCTCGACCTCAACGCCGCCCAGGGCGCCAACCTCTACGCCGACGGCTACACCGGCCACGCCCGGCTCGTCGTCGACGTCGACCGGGACGTGCTGCTCGGGGTGACCATGGTCGGGTCCGGCGTCAGCGAGCTGCTGCACGCGGCCACCGTGGCGGTCGCCGGCGAGGTCCCGCTGAAACGCCTCCGGCACGCCGTCGCGCCGTTCCCCACGGTCAGCGAGATCTGGGTGTTCCTCGTCGCCGCATACCGGCGCCTACAGGAGCAGCAGCAGGCGGACGCCGGCTGACACCCCGCCGGCCCCGCGGGCCGTACCGCCCGGTGCGTCAGCTGCGGAACAGCTCGTTCAGGTCCGTCTGGGAGATCTGGTTCCGGGCGTAGGTGAAGGTGCCCCGCTCGGCCAGCTCGCGGGCCGCGGCGAGCAGTTGTGCGTACATCGCCCGTGCGATGCTGCCGCCCACCGTGACCCGGCGCACGCCGAGTTCACGGAGGTCGGCCAGGGACAGGACGCCTCCGGTGAGGCCCATCACCACGTTCAGCGGGCCGTCGATCTCCCGCACCAGCCTGCCGATCGTCCCGGCGTCCGCCGCGCCCGGCACGAACGCGCAGTCGGCGCCCGCCGCCAGATACGCGTTGGCCCGCCGGACCGCCTCGTCGAGCGGGCCGCCGGTGAGCAGCACGTCGGTCCGGCCGACCAGGACGAACGGCTCGCCGGCCGCGTCGACCGCCTCGCGCGCGGCGCGGATCCGGTCGGCCGCGAGCTCCGGCTCGTACAGCGGGCGGGAGCGGTCGCCCGTGAAGTCCTCGATGTTGCCGCCGGCGGCCCCGGCCGCGAGGGTCGTCGAGATCGTCTCGGCGACGGTCCCGGGCGCCTCGCCGAACCCGTCCTCCAGGTCCGCGCTCACCGGGATCCGGACCTCGGCGGCGATCTCACGGATCCGGCCCACCATGGTGGCGCGGTCGACCCGGCCGCCGCCGTAGTCGTGGTCTGCGCGGCCCAGGGAGAAGGCGATGCCCGCGCTGGTGGTGGCCACGGCCGGGAAGCCGGCCGACTCCAGGACGCGGGCGCTGCCCGCGTCCCAGGCGTTGGGGAGCAGGAAGCAGCCCTCCCGGTGCAACTCCACGAAGCGTGCGGCCCGTTCCCTGCGTTCAGTGTCCACGTCCGTCAGTGTGTCAGCCGGCACCGACAATCAGGCGTCAGCGGCTCCGGGCGAGGTCCGGGGCGATGTCCGTGATCATGTCCTCCGGGCCGACGGGGACACGGCCCTCGCGGACGTCGTAAGGTGGCCCTCGCAGCTGGTTCGTCCTGTCAGCCGGACAGGGCGTCGCAAGAGGGAACCCGGTGGGAATCCGGGACTGCCCCGCAGCGGTGAGCGGGAACGACCGCCGTCATACGCACTGGATCCGACGTACAGGGTCCGGGAAGCGACGGCCAGTAGGTGTCCTCCGGAGGAGGGCGTGCCCGCGAGTCCGAAGACCTGCCAACTGCCCGTGCGCGAACCACTCGTGCGCGGACATCCCGGTGACCTCGTGGGCGGGTCGGCGTGCATATCGGACGGACGGTCGCGTACTCCCTCACGGCGTACGACCGTTGCCGTCCGGTTCGTCGCCCCTTCGCGCTCTCGTCCCGTCGCCGGGATCTCAGGGAATCGTCTCGCGAAGGAGATCTCCGTGACCACCGAGTCCGCAGCCGCGGCAGCCCGGGCCACCGTGTACGGCTACCCCCGCCAGGGGCCGAACCGGGAACTGAAGAAGGCGATCGAGAGCTACTGGAGGGGCCGGGTCACCGCCGGCGCCCTGCGGGCCTCCGCCGCCGAACTGCGCCGCTCCACCTGGCGGCAGCTGGCCGAGGCCGGCATCCACGAGGTGCCGACCGGCGACTTCTCGTACTACGACCACGTCCTCGACACCACCGTGATGGTCGGCGCCGTCCCCGAGCGGCACCGGGCCGCCGTCGACGCCGACGCGCTCGACGGCTACTTCGCCATGGCCCGCGGCACGCAGGACGTCGCGCCGCTGGAGATGACGAAGTGGTTCGACACCAACTATCACTACCTGGTGCCGGAGTTGGGTCCCGACACCGTCTTCGCCACGGACTCCGCCAAGCAGGTGGGCGAGCTGACGGAGGCCCTGGCCCTCGGGCTCACCGCCCGGCCGGTACTGGTCGGCCCCGTCACCTATCTGCTGCTCGCCAAGCCGGCGCCCGGCGTGCCCGCCGGCTTCGACCCGCTCACCCTGCTCGACCGGCTGCTCCCGGTCTACGCCGAGGTGCTCGCCGACCTGCGGGCGGCCGGCGCCGAGTGGGTGCAGCTCGACGAACCCGCCCTGGTCCAGGACCGCACCCCGGCCGAACTCAACGCCGCCACCCGTGCCTACCGCGACCTCGGCGCCCTCACCGACCGGCCGAAGCTCCTGGTCGCCTCCTACTTCGACCGGCTCGGCGGGGCCCTGCCGGTGCTGGCCAAGGCCCCGGTCGAGGGGCTCGCCCTCGACTTCACCGAGGCGGCGGCCGTCAACCTGGACGCCCTGGCCGCCGTCGGCGGGCTGCCCGGCAAGCGGCTGGTCGCCGGTGTGGTCAACGGCCGCAACATCTGGGTGAACGACCTGTCGGCGTCCCTCACCACCCTCGGCACCCTGCTGGGTCTCGCCGACCGGGTCGACGTCGCCGCCTCCTGCTCCCTCCTGCACGTCCCCCTCGACGCCTCCGCCGAGCGGGACATCGAGCCGCAGATCCTGCGCTGGCTGTCCTTCGCGAGGCAGAAGACGGCCGAGGTCGTCACCCTCGCCAAGGGCCTCGCCCAGGGCCCCGACACCATCGCCGCCGAACTCGCCGCCAACCGCGCCGACCTGGTCTCCCGGGCGACTTCACCGATCACCCGCGACCCCGCCGTGCGCGCCCGCGCCGCGGCCGTCACCGAGTCCGACGCCCGGCGCCCGCAGTCGTACGCCGAACGCTCCGCCGCCCAACGCGCGCACCTGCGGCTGCCGTTGCTGCCCACGACGACCATCGGCTCGTTCCCGCAGACCGGCGAACTGCGCACCGCACGCGCCGACCTGCGCGCCGGACGCATCGACACGGCCGGTTACGAGGACCGGGTGCGGGCCGAGATCCAGGAGGTGGTCGCCTTCCAGGAGAAGGCGGGCCTGGACGTCCTGGTGCACGGCGAACCCGAACGCAACGACATGGTCCAGTACTTCGCCGAACAGCTCACCGGATACCTGGCCACCCAGCACGGCTGGGTCCAGTCCTACGGCACCCGGTACGTACGCCCGCCGGTCCTGGCCGGCGACATCTCCCGGCCCGAGCCGATGACGGTGCGCTGGACGTCGTACGCCCAGTCCCTCACCTCCCGCCCGGTCAAGGGCATGCTCACCGGCCCGGTCACCATGCTCGCCTGGTCCTTCGTCCGCGACGACCAGCCGCTCGGCGACACCGCCCGCCAGATCGCCCTCGCCCTGCGCGACGAGGTGAACGACCTGGAGGCGGCGGGCACCTCCGTCATCCAGGTCGACGAACCCGCCCTCCGGGAGACCCTGCCGCTGCGGGCCGCCGACCGCCCCGCCTACCTCGCCTGGGCGACCGAGGCGTTCCGGCTCACCACCGCCGGAGTCCGTCCGGAGACGCAGGTCCACACCCACATGTGCTACGCCGAGTTCGGCGACATCGTCCAGGCCATCGACGACCTCGACGCGGACGTCATCAGCCTGGAGGCGGCCCGCTCGCACATGCAGGTCGCCCGCGAACTGGCCGCCCACGGCTACCCGCGCGAGGCGGGACCCGGGGTCTACGACATCCACTCCCCCCGCGTGCCGAGCCCGGCGGAGGCCGCCGCCCTGGTACGGACCGGCCTGGCGGCCATCCCCGCCGACCGGCTCTGGGTCAACCCCGACTGCGGCCTCAAGACCCGCGGCTGGCCGGAGGTCCGCACCTCCCTGGAGAACCTGGTCGCGGCAGCGCGCACGGTACGCGCGGAGCTGTAGCCGACGACATCCGGGGCGGCGCCGGACGGTTTGGCGCGGGGTGCCGGACGGCTTGGCGCGGGGTGCCGGACGGCTTGGCGCGGGGTGCCGGACGGCGTCCTGCGGGTACCGCACGGCGGACCCGCGGGCGCCGCACGGCGTACTGTCGTGCGCGTCCGGCGCCCGCCGCCGTCGGCGTCCGTTGTCCGTTGTCCGTTGTCCGTTGTCCGTTGTCCGTTGTCCGTTGTCCGTCCGAGGAGGAACGTCCGCCCGTGACCTGCCGAGTCATCCTCATAGCCCCCGCCTTCACCCCCTCGTTGCGACGGGCCCGCTTCGACGACGGCGACTCGATCGAGAAGCCCGAGGCGGTGGCGCTGTCCCTGCCGGCCGCCGGCGAGACGGTCAGCTCCCCCAGCGTGCGCTGCCGGGAGACGGCCGCCGCGCTGGGCCTCGACGCCTCGGCGGAGCCCGAGTTGTCGGGTCTGGACGCGGGCCGCTGGCGGGGGCGGACGCTGGAGGAGGTCGGCACCGTCGAACCCGACGCGCTGCTCCGGTGGCTTACCGACCCGGGGGCCGCGCCCCACGGGGGCGAATCGGTACGGGAGTTGTGCGCACGGGTCGCCGGCTGGCTGGACCGGACGGGCCTGACCATCGGCAGGACGATCGCCGTGGTGGAGCCGGAGGTGGTGCGGGCCCTGGTGCTGCACACGCTGGGGGCGCCCGAGGCCGCGTTCTGGCGGGTGGACGTACCGCCGCTGTCCGCGACGGAGGTCACGGGCGGCCCCGGGCGCTGGAACCTGCGGCTCGGCCAGGTCGGAGGCTAGCCGGAGGCCGGGGCCGGCGGGGCGCCGGAAATGCGGTGGAGCGGTGCGCCCCGTCCTGCCTAGGGTCGCGCCATGACCACCCGCACCTTCCGCGTCACCGTCCGCGGCGTCTTCGACGGCCTCGGCGCCGGGCAGCGCGCCGAACTCCTCGCCCGGGCCGCCGAGCACGACGTGCTGCGCGCGGCCTTCACGGCCGAGGGCCACCTCAGTTACGACATCGCCGCCCGTCCGGCCTTCACCTTCCGCTTCCAGGACACCGGGGAGGACGAGGAGGACATCCTGGAGGCGACCGAGCGCGCCGAGGAGGCGGCCAGGGCATGGCTGACCGAGCGCGGCTACGGCTACAAGAACCTCCGGTCCAGCGCGGAGGACCTCTCCCAGGCGCCCCTGAGCAAGCGGCAGCGCCGGGCGGCCGCGCAGCGGCAGGACTGACCCTCACCCTCGCGGAAACGGCCACCGCGGCCTGAAGTCGCCGTGGTTCAGGTCACGTCGGGATGTGGCCGGATTGTGGGGAGCCTGTGCCGCGGGCGTGGCATGCTCGGGGCCACACCGAGTTACCGGCCGGTTCTACTCGCCGGTAACCATGGTCGGTGTCTCTTCGTCACCCCCCACCCTCAGGACTGACCTTGCGCAGACGCACAAGGCTCGGGCATGCCCTCATGCCCGCCTTCGCCGTGACCGCCCTCCTCCTCGCCGCGGGCTGCTCGTCGCCGCAGCACCAGGCCTCCGCCGACGACCACGCCCGGGAGGCCGCCCAGGTCTCCGACGACTCCACCGCCGCCGCCCGCGCGGACGGCAGGACGCTCGCCGTGGCCGCCGCACCGGCCACCGCCGCCACCACGGCCGCGGGCTCGGCGGGTGCGGGCCGTCCGGCCCACCGCACCACGCTCACCGTCGCCTCGTACGACAGCAGGACCCGACGTGCCGTCATAGCCACGGCGGCGAAGGGGAACGCACCGGGCACCTCCCCGGGCCGTTCGCCGGGCAGTTCGGGGGACACGGCGAACCCGGCCTCCCCGGCCGTCTCCCCCAGCCCCGCGGCATCGCCGGCGCCGTCGGCATCGGCATCGGCCGCCGCCCGGCAGACCGCCGTCGGTGACGTCATCGCCAGCGCCCCCGCGCCCGGCGCCCCGGACGGGCTGCTCGCCAAGGTGACCAAGGTGCTCGGCGAGACCGACGCGGGCACCGAGGTGCAGACCGAGCCCGCGACCCTCGACGCCCTGCTCGGCGACGACACCGCCAAGGACACCGTGCCCGTCGACCCGGCCGCCTTCGACGTCGACAAGCTGCTGCCCGACGTCAAGGTCTCCTGGTCCAAGGCAGGCGACGTGCACGTCGGCCCCGAGGGTGCCACCGTGCCGCTCGGCAGCCTCCGCCTGGACGTCAGCACCGAAGTGCCGGCCGCCGTGAGCGGGTCGGCCTCCGCCGCGGCCTCGGTCTCCGGCTTCGTCCAGGTCGCCCCGCAGGTCGACTTCGCCTACGGCGGCGCGGGCACCGGCACCGCACCCGGCACCGCCTACCTCGGCGTCTCCGGCGACTGGAACTCCGGCTGGGCGGTCAAGGGGCGGGCCGGGGCCACGGCCACCCCGCTGCGCATCCCGTTCGCCAAGCTGCACGCCGACCCGGTCCTCCAGGTCGGCGCGGTCCCCGTCGTCGTCAACCTCGACCTGACCTGCTACCTCCAGGTGAGCGGCGACGGGAAGATCACGGTCGACGTGGAGCAGAACGTGAAGGGCGACTTCAAGGCGGGCGGCACCTTCGGCACCGCCCAGGGCTGGACGCCGGTCAGCAGCTCGACCATGACGAGCACGCCGGTGCGCACCGCCGTGACCACCTCGGGCAGTGTCCGCACCACGCTGGGCGCCGAGGCCTCCGTCGGCCTCTACGGCGCCGTGGGCGTCACCGCCGACCTGGCACCGTACCTGCGCGGCGAGGCCACCGGCACGGTCACCGCCACCTCCGCCACCCCGGGCGCGGACGCCCAGGGAACCTGGAACCTCTACGGCGGTGTCGACCTCTCCGGCACCCTCCGCCTCCAGCTGTCGGTCTTCGGCACACCGGTGCTGGAGCGGGGCATCCCGCTGGGCACCCTGCACCGCGAGTGGAAGCTGGCGGGCGGCACCCTCTGACCCCGGGTCAGGCCGCGCCGCCCGGTATCCAGCCCTGGCGGCGCAGCACCGCCGAGACGTCCGGCGCCCGGTAGTGCTCCCCCTTGAGCACCTTGCCGTCGGCCCGGCGGGCCACCTGCCCGTCGGGCCCCAGCTTGCTCATGTTGGCCCGGTGGATCTCCGCGAGCACCGCGTCGAGGTCGATCCCGTGCACCAGCGCGGTGCCGTACGCCACGTAGACCACGTCCGCCAGTTCGTGCGCGAGCCGGTCGAGGGGCCCGTCGACCGCGACCTCGGCGACCTCCGCGGCCTCCTCGGCGAGCAGCTCGCCCCGGTGCGCGGCCAGTTCGGGCGACACCTCGGCCGGCGTGGCACGGGTGTCCAGGCCGAAGGCGTGGTGGAACTCCCGGACGAGGCGGGCGGGCGAGGTACCGGTCGGGACGCCGGGGACGGAACTGGTCATGCGAACGACTCTAACGGCCGCCACTGACAGTCCCGGTCCGCCGCCGTGCCCCCGGCCCCACGCCCCGCCCTGGTCAGGACGGTGGCCGGCTGGCAGGATCGCGCGCATGTCCAAGCTGCTCCCCCGTATCGGCAGGCGCCGCGCCCTCCAGTGCGCGACCGCCGGCGTCGTCGCGTTCGGCCTGCTGCTGTGGTGGCTGCTGCCGCTCGGCGAGAAGCCGCCGACGGGCACGATCGTCTTCAGCACCGGGACGCTGCGCGGCGTCTACCAGGAGTACGGCGAGCGGCTCCGCACCGAGCTGCGCAAGGACATGCCGGGCCTGAAGGTGAAGCTGGTGCAGAGCAACGGGTCGTACGAGAACGTACGGCGGCTGGCGACCGGCCACGCCGACTTCACCATCGCGGCGGCCGACGCGGTGGAGACCTACGAGCTGAACGAAGGCCCGCACGCGGGGCTGCTGCGCGGGGTGGCCCGGCTCTACGACGACTACGTCCAGCTCGTCGTACCGCGCGACTCGGGCATCACCGACGTCGCGCAGCTGCGGCACAAGCGGGTGGCGATCGGGCTGCCCAACTCGGGGGTGCGGCTGATCGCCGACCGGGTGCTCAGGGCCGCCGGGGTGGATCCGGCGAAGGACATCACACCGGTGTCCGAGGGCATAGACACCGGCCCGGACCAGCTGCGGCGCGGCAAGATCGACGCGTTCTTCTGGTCGGGCGGGCTGCCGACCAAGGGGCTGCTCGACCTGGCGAAGAAGTTCAGCTTCACGTTCGTCCCGATCGGCGGAAGCCTCGTCACCAAGCTGCACACCGAGGGCGCGGCCTCGCTCTACTACCGGGCGACCAACATGCCGGAATCGGCGTACCCGTCCGTGCAGCAGGGCACGACGGTGCCCACGATCGCGGTGTCCAACGTCCTGATGACCCGCAAGGACGTCGACCCCCGACTCACCGAGTGGGTGACCCGCACGGTCATCAAGAGCCGCGACGACATCGGCAACCACGTCCACTCGGCCCAACTCGTCGACCTGCGCACCGCGATCTACACGGACCCGCTACCGCTGCAGGAGGGCGCGCGACGCTACTACCGCTCGGTGAAGCCGTAACCGCAAGGCGCCCCACTCCGAAAGCGGCCCACTGCGGAAACGCCCCGGTCTGGAGCGCCCCGTCAGGGGCGCGGGGAACTGCGCGAGCAACCCCCACCCACCCGCACCCGGACCACAACCGCACCCACCCGCCCCCGCCTCTCACCCACCCCGCGGCACGGACACGGTCACCCGCAACCCCCGCGGCTCATGGTGCTCGTACTCGATCGCACCCCCACCCGCCGCCAGCAACGCCCGCGTGATCGACAGCCCCAGCCCCGACCCCTTCACGTTCTGATGCCGTCCGCTGCGCCAGAACCGGTCCCCCACGCGCGCGAGTTCCTCGTCCGTCAGCCCCGGCCCCGAGTCGGTCACCACGACCGTGGCGACGTCACGGCCGGCGGCCACGGTCACCTCGACCAGGCCGCCCTCCGGCGAGAACTTCACCGCGTTGTCGATCACCGCGTCCAGCGCGCTGGACAGCGTGACCGGGTCGGCCCACCCGGTGGCCGCCGGGCACTCGCCGGTCAGCCGGACCCCCTTCGCCGCGGCGGCCGGCGCCCACGCGGCGATCCGCTCCTCGGCCAGCCGCCCGAGGTCGGTCGGCATCAGGTCCGCCTCGGCGTGCTCGGCCAGCGCCAGGTCGAGCAGGTCGTCCAGGACCTGTGCGAGCCGCTTGCCCTCGGTGCGGACCGAGGCGATCTCCTCGTTGTCCTCGGGGAGTTCGAGGGCGAGCAGTTCGATGCGCAGCAGCAGCGCGGAGAGGGGGTTGCGCAGCTGGTGGGAGGCGTCGGCGACGAAGGCCCGCTGCTGCTCCAGCACGTCCTCGACGTTGTCCGCCATCTCGTTGAACGCCCGGGCCAGCCGTCTGAGTTCCGGCGGACCGCCGGCCGCCGCGACCCTGGACTTGAGCCGGCCGCTGGCGATCGCGTGCGTGGTGGCGTCGAGCACCCGTACCGGCCGCAGCACCCACCCGGTCAGCCGTAGCGCCGCGCCGACGGCGAGCAGCATCGCCGCGCACTCGCCCGCGCCGATCACCAGCCAGTCGCGCAGGGTGCGGGAACGCATCGGGCCGGTCGGCGAGTCGGTGACCACCACGGCGACGACGTCGCCGTCCCGGATCACCGGCGAGGCCACCACCAGCCGGCTGCGCTGCCAGGGCCACACCTGCGCGGGGTCGTGGCTGCGGCGGCTGAGCAGGGCCTCGTCGAAGGCCTCCCGGACCTCGCCGGTCGTCGGCAGCACCCAGTCGTCGGGCGCGTTGGCCATGGAGGAGGCGTTCCGGTAGAAGACGCCCGCGCGGATGCCGTAGACGCCGTGGTAGCTGGCGAGTTCGCGGCGCAGGGTCTCCAGGCGGTCGTCCGTGCGGACGGGGCGCGCGGTGGCGGGCGTGTCGGTCACGAACTGGGCGAGGGCCGCGAACCGCGCGGTGTCGTCGATACGGTCGACGACGACCTTCTGCTGCTGCGCGGAGGCCGTGCTGACGGCGAGCGGCACGCCGAGCGCGAGCAGCACGGCCGCCATCAGGACGATGAGCAGCGGAAGGAGACGTGTGCGCACCCGTCCCCGCTACGCGGCCGGGGCGACGAGCCGGTAGCCCACGCCGCGAACGGTCTCGATGAGCGCGGGCATGCGCAGCTTGGCACGCAGGGAGGCGACGTGCACCTCCAGGGTGCGGCCGGTCCCCTCCCAGCTGGTCTGCCAGACCTCGCTGATGATCTGCTCCCGGCGGAAGACCACACCGGGCCGCTGCGCGAGCAGCGCCAGCAGGTCGAACTCCTTGCGGGTGAGCTGGACGACCTTGCCGTCCACGCTGACCTGGCGGGTGGGCAGTTCGATGCGGACGGCGCCAAGCCGCAGCGCGCTGTCGCCGTCGGCGCCGGCCTGGCCGTCCTCGTGGTGGGTGCGCCGGCTGACGGCGTGGATCCGGGCGAGCAGTTCCCCGGTGTCGTACGGCTTCACCACGTAGTCGTCGGCGCCCAGGTTGAGGCCGTGGATGCGGGAGCGTACGTCGGAGCGGGCCGTGACCATGATGACCGGGGTGCTGGTGCGCTTGCGGATCTTGGCGCAGACCTCGTAGCCGTCCTGGTCGGGCAGGCCGAGGTCGAGGAGGACGACGTCGTAGCCGTCGCTCTCGGGGACGAGGGCGCGGAGCGCCTCCTCGCCGCTGCGGGCGTGGGTGACGGAGAACCCGTGCCGAGCCAGGACCGCGGAGAGCGCGGCGGCGACGTGGTTGTCGTCCTCGACGAGCAGCAGTCTCATCCCGGCCCCCTCCGGTTCAGCGGTCGTACGGTCGTGGTTCGCCGTCGGCTTGTCCGCGGAAAACCCGCGCGTTGTAGAAATCGCGCACGCGCGCGTGCACGAGGAGCAGTCACGCTGATGGACGCCGACGGCGTCAAGTGGGTTCCGGTGGCGGGCGGGTTCCGTTACGCGGCCGATACCCGGGCGGCCGTCGGTACTACGGCACGTGTCCGCCTGCGACCGGATCGTGATGCTCAGATCTCCCTCAGATGTAATGACGCTGGTCATTCGCCCTCACTACATTCCTCCGCAACCGAGGAGGACGGAGCCCGAAAGCGATGACCGAAGTATCGGTGGCCAAGCAGGACGTGGCCGCGACCGGCGACCTGGTTGTCCTGAAGAATGTCAACAAGCACTTCGGCGCGTTGCACGTGCTCCAGGACATCGACCTGACGATCGCCCGCGGTGAGGTCGTCGTGGTGATCGGGCCCTCCGGGTCCGGCAAGTCCACGCTGTGCCGCACCGTCAACCGCCTGGAGACCGTCGACTCCGGAACGATCACCATCGACGGCAGGCCGCTGCCCCAGGAAGGCAAGGAACTGGCCCGGCTGCGCGCCGACGTCGGCATGGTCTTCCAGTCCTTCAACCTCTTCGCACACAAGACGGTGCTGGAGAACGTGATGCTGGGGCAGGTCAAGGTCCGCAGGACGGACCGCAAGCAGGCCGAGGAGAAGGCCCGCACACTGCTCGACCGGGTCGGCGTGGGCACCCAGGCCGACAAGTACCCCGCGCAGCTCTCCGGCGGCCAGCAGCAGCGCGTCGCCATCGCGCGGGCGCTGGCCATGGGTCCGAAGGTCATGCTCTTCGACGAGCCGACCTCGGCCCTCGACCCCGAGATGATCAACGAGGTCCTGGAGGTCATGCAGCAGCTGGCCAGGGACGGCATGACGATGATCGTCGTCACCCACGAGATGGGCTTCGCCCGCTCGGCCGCGAACCGGGTGGTCTTCATGGCCGACGGCCGGATCGTCGAACAGGCCACCCCGGACCGGTTCTTCAGCAACCCGAGCAGCGACCGGGCCAAGGACTTCCTGTCGAAGATCCTGCACCACTGAGGCACGGCAGGCCCCGCTTCTTTTCACCGACGTCTCCCCAGACGTCCCCGCTGACGCCCGCACAGCCGTCCGCACAGCCGTCTCCACAGCCGTCTTCACCAAAACGAGGGATGTTCATCATGCAGCTCCGCAAGGTCACCGCCGCCTCGGCCGCCGTGCTCGCGCTCGCCCTGTCCGCCACGGCGTGCGGCGGCGGCGACAAGGACGACAGCGGTTCCTCGGGCGGCGGCAAGATCAAGGTCGGCATCAAGTTCGACCAGCCCGGTCTCGGCCTCCAGGAGCCCGACGGTTCCTTCTCGGGCTTCGACGTCGACGTGGCCACCTATGTCGCCGGCCAGCTCGGTTACAAGCCGAACCAGATCGAGTTCGTGCAGACCAAGAGCGCCGACCGGGAGAACGCCCTGGCGCGCGGCGACGTGAAGTTCATCGCGGCCACCTACTCGATCACCGACGAGCGCAAGGCGAAGGTGGACTTCGCCGGCCCGTACCTGCTGGCCCACCAGGACCTGCTGGTCAAGAAGGACTCGACCATCGCCAAGGGCGAGGACCTCAACGGCAAGAAGCTGTGTTCCGTGACGGGTTCGACCTCGGCGCAGAACATCCAGCAGACGATCGCCCCGAAGGCCAACCTCAAGGAGGTCGGCACCTACTCGGAGTGCATCGCCGGCCTGCAGAGCGGCTCCGTCGACGCGGTGACCACGGACGACTCGATCCTCGCGGGCTTCGCCGCGCAGGACAAGTACAAGGGCCAGTTCAAGCTCGCCGGCCTGAAGCTGAGCAACGAGAACTACGGCATCGGCGTCAAGAAGGGCGACTCCACCACCGTAGACAAGATCAACAAGGCGCTGGAGAAGATGGTAAGCGACGGTTCCTGGGACAAGGCCGTCACCAAGAACTTCGGCCCGGCCGACTACAAGAACGAGCCCGCCCCGAAGATCGGCGCGATCGTCAAGTAAGGCTTCGCGCAAGGCGGAACCCGCCCCCGCACAGGTCGCGGGGATCCGTCGACGCAGGGACCCGGCAGCCCATCGCGCGGTTCCTCGCGCGCGCCGCCGCCACCGCTTCCCCGGCGGCGGCGCGCCATGCCCTCCACGTACGCCACACACCCGGAAGCGCGGGAAATCGTGTTCGACTTTCTTCAAGGCTACGACGTCCTAGGGGCGTTCTGGACGACGGTGGAACTGACCGTCCTCTCGGCCGTCGGCTCCCTGGTCTGGGGCACCCTGCTGGCCGCGATGCGGGTCAGTCCGGTCCCGCTGATGCGCGGATTCGGCACCGCCTACGTCAACATCGTCCGGAACATCCCCCTGACCGTCATCATCATCTTCACCTCGCTCGGCCTCGCCGACATCTTCGGCATGACGCTGGGCGCCTCCGACTTCAAGATCCAGGGCTTCCGCCTCGCGGTGCTCGGCCTGACCGCCTACACCGCGGCCTTCGTCTGCGAGGCGATCCGCTCGGGCATCAACACCGTGCCCGTCGGGCAGGCCGAGGCGGCCCGCGCGATCGGGCTGAACTTCTCGCAGAGCCTGCGGCTGATCGTGCTGCCACAGGCCTTCCGCGCGGTGATCGGCCCGCTGGCCAACGTCCTGATCGCGCTGACGAAGAACACCACGGTGGCAGCCGCGATCGGCGTCGCCGAGGCCGCCGCCCTGATGAAGACGATGATCGAGAACGAGGCCCAGACGCTGGCCATCGGCGCGGTCTTCGCCTTCGGCTTCGTGGTCCTGACCCTCCCGACCGGCCTGTTCCTCGGCTGGCTCGCCAAGCGCCTGGCGGTGAAGCGATGAGCTCCGTCCTGTACGACACCCCCGGGCCCCGCGCCAAGCGGCGCAACGTGGTCCTCTCCGTCGCCTTCGTACTGCTCCTCGCCCTCGCGGTCTGGTGGGTCTGGCAGAAGATGGACGACAAGGGCCAGCTCAAGTGGGACCTGTGGCAGCCGTTCACCACCTCCGAAGCGTGGACCACGTACCTGCTGCCGGGCCTCGGCAACACGCTCAAGGCCGCGGCGCTCGCCATGGTCATCGCCCTCCCGCTGGGCGCGGTCTTCGGCATCGCCCGCATGTCGGACCACACCTGGGTGCGGATACCGGCCGCCTGGGTCGTGGAGTTCTTCCGCGCGATCCCGGTCCTGCTGCTGATGCTGTTCGCCAACGAGTTCTACGTCCGCTCCACCGACGTCGGCAGCGACGAACGGCCGCTGTACGCGGTCGTCACCGGCCTGGTGCTCTACAACGCCTCGGTACTCGCCGAGGTCGTGCGGGCCGGTGTCCTCGCGCTCCCCAAGGGGCAGACGGAGGCGGCGTACGCGATCGGCCTGCGCAAGGGGCAGACGATGACCGGCATCCTGCTGCCGCAGGCGGTCACCGTGATGCTGCCGGCCATCGTCAGCCAGCTCGTGGTGGTCGTGAAGGACACCGCGCTGGGCGGCGTGATGCTCCAGTTCACGGAACTGCTCACGGCGCGCGGCACGCTGGCCGCCAACTACGCCAACGTCATCCCCAGCTTCGTCGTCGTCGCAGTCATCTTCATCCTGCTGAACCTCGCGCTCACCACGTTCGCCTCCTGGCTGGAGAAGCGGCTGCGGCGCAGCAAGCGGGGCACCGGCGCGGTGCTGGGCCCCGAGGACGTCCAGGACCTGAACGCCGCCGAGGTGGCCGGCGCCTACGGCTCGGGAGCGTCCGCCTGACCCTGAGTCAACACACGCACCGGGTACGGAGGCGGTGGCCGCACGGCCGCCGCCTCCGCCGTGTTCCGGCGCCCCGACGGGGTCCGCGCGCCCGCCATGCTGACGTGTCCCCGGGTGCGCCGCTTGACCGGGTGGCGCCCAGTCTGTTGCATACGTTCTGTGATCGTGCACCCTGCTCCACCCACTTGTTCATCGATGTCCGTCGGGACTTGCGTACGGGCAGGGGGCGCCGCGCCGTGGACCCGGTGATCATCGTCGGAGCGGGGCCCGTCGGGCTCACGCTGGCCCTGGCGCTGGCCCGCCAGGAGGTGCCCTCCGTCGTCCTGGACGAGGGTCCGGGCAAGGACGAGCCGCGCCCGGCGCGCACGGTGGTGCTCCGCGAGGACACCGCCGCCCTGGTGACACGCCTGTCCGGCGCCCCGCTGGAGGAACTGGGCACCCGCTGGACCGGCTGGCGGTCGATGCGGCGCCGCCAGGTGCTGCGCGAGGTCGTCTTCGACGACGCCGGCGAGCCGTCCCCGCTGCACCTCGCCCAGCACGTGCTGACCAACGCCCTGCGCGCCGCGATCGCCGACGAACCGCTGGTCAGGATCGCCACCGACAGCCGGCTGGACGCCGTCGAACAGGAGCGCTCCGGAGTCACCGCGCACACCCGCGGCCCCAAGGCCACCTGGTGGCGCGGCAGCTACCTGGTGGGCTGCGACGGACCCCGCTCGACCGTGCGCAAGCTCCTGGACATCCGCTTCCCGGGCCGCACCGCGGTGGAACGGCACGCGGTCGCCGCGCTGCGCACGGAACTCCCCTGGCCCGGTCAGGCGTTGCTCCATCGGACCCCGCCGTGGCGGACGTCCGGACCCTCGGCCGGGGAGGTGACCGCCCGCCCCCTCCCGGACGGCGCGTGGCGCCTGGACTGGCTGCTGCCGCCCGGCAAGGACCTGGTCACGCCCGAGCTGCTCG
Organism: Streptomyces sp. NPDC048291; assembly: GCF_043201715.1. NCBI lineage: Bacteria > Bacillati > Actinomycetota > Actinomycetes > Kitasatosporales > Streptomycetaceae > Streptomyces > Streptomyces sp. NPDC048291. The sequence continues at coordinate 38,507 of NZ_JBICZC010000005.1, read as the reverse complement.
TGGCCCGGATCCGCGAGACCCTCGCGGGCTGGACGGGCGGCACCACACCGCCGTACGACCTGCTCGACACCGGCGTCCACACCGTGCACCACCGCCTCGCCCGCAGGTGGCGGGTGGGCCGGGTGTTCGTCGCCGGGGACGCCGCGCACCTGCTCGGCGCGCTCGGGACGCACGGCCTGGACGAGGGGCTGCGGGACGTGGACAACCTCGCCTGGAAGCTGGCCCCGGCCTGGCACCACGGCCCGCACGAGGCGCTCCTCGACAGCTACCAGACGGAGCGACGCGCGGTGGTGGCCGCCCGGCTGCGCGCCGCCGACCAGGTGCTGCCGGTGCTGCGCGGCGGGGGCGGGCTGCGCGGGTTCGTCCCGGGCGCGTCCCGGGGGCACGACGCGCTCCTCACGGAAGGCCACCTGGGGCACGGCCCGCTCGGTGCGCCGGGGGCGTACGCCGACTCGCCCCTCGCGCCCCGGCACCTGGAGCACGAGATCCCGGTCGACACCCCGCCGGGGACACCGGTCGCCGACGTCCGGGTCACCGCGGAGGACGGCACCTTCGTGCAGCTGCGCTCCCGGCTCGGCCGCGGCGCGCTGCTCGTCGTCCTCATCGCGCCCGGTACCGGCGTCTGGGACCGCAAGCACTGGGTCTCCGCCGGGATCATGCCCCGGCTCGCGGCGGCCGTGACCGCGCTGCCGCACCCCGCCGAGCTGCTGGTCGCCGAGGCCTACCCGGGCGCCCCGGCGCACGCGGTGCTGCTCGTGCGCCCCGACGGCCATCTGGTCACCGCCCTCAACGGCGTCCGCCCGGCCGACCTGTACGCGGCGGCCGAGGCCACGCTGGGCGGCAAGGACCAGGAGGCGGCCGAGCAGGCGGAGCAGCGGGAGGAGACGGAGGCGCCGGCCGGTTCCCCCGCGCGGTGACCGGGCCGTCCACATTCTGACGGTGAGTTGACCGGCCCGCACCGGCGTGGTGTACTCCGCATCGTGAACGACACCACTGTGCGCCTGTGGCGGAAGGTCCATGTGGACCTGGTCCGCTATGCGGGCTGCGTGTGTCTTCCGTCCTGCTGATTTCGCATTCCTCTTCTCTCCGGGCGCCGTCTGCGCCCGCTTCTGCGAACCCTCGTCAGGATCGGTGCACGTGTCTGCCTCCCTCTCCTCTTCTTCCTCCTCCGTTTCTCCGTCCGCCCCCGCGCCCGGCGCCGCGCCCACCCAGGCGGACCTCCTCGACTTCGTCCGGCGTACGGCCGCCGACACCGAGCTGATCGCCTCGCTCCCGCTCGACCCCGAGGGCCGCACCTGGGTCCGGCTCGACGGCCCCGCCGGCAGCGAGGCGTGGCTGATCGGCTGGCCGCCCGGCTCCGGCACCGGCTGGCACGACCACGCCGAGTCGGTCGGCGCCTTCCTCACCGCGAGTGGTGAGCTGAAGGAGTACTCGCTGGCCACCCGGCTGCCCACCGACGGCTGGAAGACCCTGGAACTCTCCGAGGGCGTCGACCGCGAGCGCCGGCTGCCGGCCGGCAAGGGCCGCTCCTTCGGCCGCGACCACGTCCACGAGGTGCTCAACGAGTCCACCGAGCGCCACGCGGTCTCCGTCCACGCCTACTACCCGCCGCTGCCGCGGATCCGCCGCTACAGCCGCACCGGACAGGTGCTGCGCCTGGAGCAGGTCGAGCGCCCGGAGGACTGGCAGTGAGCGGCACGGAACCGGCGGAGTCCCGCCCGGCGGAGCCGCGCCCGGTGGGCATCGACGAACTGCTGGAGCGGGTGCGCGCGGGCTACCGGCGCGTCGAGGCGCAGGAGGCGTACGAGGCGGCGCGCTCCGGCGAGGCCCTGCTCGTCGACATCCGGTACGCGGCGCTGCGCGACCGGGACGGGCTGATACCCGGTGCACTCGTCATAGAGCGCAACGAACTGGAGTGGCGCCTGGATCCCCAGGGCAGCCACAAGACCCCGGAGGCCACCGGCCACGACCTCCAGGTCGTCGTGATCTGCAACGAGGGCTACGCGTCCAGCCTGGCCGCCGCCTCCCTGCACCAGTTGGGCCTGCACCGGGCGACGGACCTGGTCGGCGGCTTCCAGGCATGGAAGACGGCGGGCCTGCCGGTCACGCCCCAGGCGTCCTAGCCCTACGGCTCCCCGGTCCCGGAGGCCCGGTGGTCCCGGCCGAGGCCGACGCCCCGTCAGAAGTCCCCGCTCTCCAGGAACTCCGTGTCCTCGCCCTCCTCCTCCAGCGCCCGCCGGACGACCCGGAGGGCCATGCCCTCGGAGTACCCCTTGCGGGCGAGCATGCCGGCGAGGCGGCGGATCCGCTTGTCGCGGTCGAGGCTCCGGGTGGAGCGGAGCTTGCGGGCGACGAGTTCGCGGGCGGTCTCCTCCTCCTGATCGGAGTCGAGCCGGCCGACGGCCTCGTCGATGAGCGCCGAGTCGACGCCCTTGGTGCGCAGTTCCCGGGCGAGTGCGCGCCGGGCCAGCCCCCGGCCGTGGTGCCGGGACTCCACCCAGGCGTCCGCGAACGCGCTGTCGTCGATCAGCCCGACCTCCTCGAACCGCGACAGCACCTCCTCGACGACCTCGTCCGGGATCTCCCGCTTGTGCAGGGCGTCCGCGAGCTGCTTCCTGGTGCGCGGGGTCCCGGTGAGCAGGCGCAGACAGATCGCCCGCGCCCGCTCAGCCGGGTCCGCTGGAGGTTCCCCCTGCTCGGCCCTCGACGAGGAGGAGGAACCCCCGTCCTCACCGGACGGCTCCCCGAAGCCGCGCCGGCGGCGCGTCCCGGGCCTCCGCGAGCCACGGCCGGGTGACCCGTGCCCGCGCGGTCCGTCCGGGTCGCCGGGCGTGCCGTCACCGTGGAAGCCGTCGGCGTGCAAGCCCCCGTACGCGCCGTCTCCCCCGTATGTGCCGCCCCCGTGGTGGTCGCCGCCCGTGACGTAGGCCTCGTCGCCGTCCCCGGTGGAGCCCGGGTCGCCCCCGGCGCCCCTCCCCCGTGGGGCACCGGGGGACGTGTACTCGTGGTCGGCCCAGTCGGTTCGTCGTGTCACGGCGTCAGCTCTTGGCGGTGGCGGCCTTGGGCTTGGTGACCTTGGCGGCGGCCGGGGCCGGCACCGTCTTCGCCGCATCGTCCGTGGCCGCCGCGGTGGTGACCGCCGCGTCCGCGCCCGGCTCGGCGGCGGGCGTCTCCGGGCGGACACCGACGCCCAGCTTCTCCTTGATCTTCTTCTCGATCTCGTTGGCGAGGTCGGGGTTGTCCTTGAGGAAGTTGCGCGCGTTCTCCTTGCCCTGGCCGAGCTGGTCGCCCTCGTACGTGTACCAGGCGCCGGCCTTGCGGACGAAGCCGTTCTCCACGCCCATGTCGATCAGACCGCCCTCGCGGCTGATGCCCTGGCCGTAGAGGATGTCGAACTCGGCCTGCTTGAAGGGCGGTGCGACCTTGTTCTTGACGACCTTGACCCGGGTGCGGTTGCCGACCGCCTCGGTGCCGTCCTTCAGGGTCTCGATGCGGCGGATGTCGAGTCGCACCGAGGCGTAGAACTTCAGCGCGCGGCCACCGGTCGTGGTCTCCGGGGAGCCGAACATCACGCCGATCTTCTCGCGGAGCTGGTTGATGAAGATCGCGGTGGTCTTGGACTGGTTGAGCGCGCTGGTGATCTTCCGCAGCGCCTGGCTCATCAGACGGGCCTGGAGACCGACGTGGCTGTCGCCCATCTCGCCCTCGATCTCCGCACGCGGCACGAGCGCGGCGACGGAGTCGATGACGATGAGGTCGAGGGCGCCGGAGCGGACCAGCATGTCCACGATCTCCAGGGCCTGCTCGCCGTTGTCCGGCTGGGAGAGGATCAGGTTGTCGATGTCGACGCCGAGCTTCTGCGCGTACTCGGGGTCGAGGGCGTGCTCCGCGTCCACGAACGCGACCTGGCCGCCCGCCTTCTGCGCGTTGGCCACGGCGTGCAGGGTCAGGGTCGTCTTGCCGGAGGACTCCGGTCCGTAGATCTCCACGACGCGGCCGCGCGGCAGGCCGCCTACGCCCAGGGCGACGTCGAGCGCGGTCGACCCGGTCGAGATGACCTCGATGGGCTCCTTCGTCCGGTCGCCCATGCGCATGACCGCGCCCTTGCCGAATTGCCGTTCAATCTGAGCGAGCGCGGCGTCGAGCGCCTTCTCGCGGTCGGTTCCTGCCATGGGTTCCACCCGGTTTGCTTGAGTCGATCGCTTCACGTCAAAGACGCTAACGCCTGCCACTGACAATGCGCCCCGACGCCGGTTCGACCTGTGGACAACTCGGTGACTTCTCCGCCGAAACCGTGTCGAACTGCCGCCGGGATCCCCGCCGTGAGCCGTGCCGGAGCTTCCATAAGAATGGATGTTCGATTTTCGTGTCAAGCGCACCACGCGGTACTCCCGCCACTCCCCGCAGGGTGCTCACCCGCCTCTCACGCGGGGGCCTGAACGGGGGCGCGCGTGCCACTCCGGGGGCGGCAGCCGGAAGCGGAAGCGCGGCGCGGCGATCCGCACCACCCGGCAGGACGTTCACCCGATCGTGAGTTTCCGCCTGCCCTCGCCCGTCGTGCCGCGATGCTCGAAGAGGCGGCCGGGGCGCCGCCTCCGGGTGCCGTGGGTGGGAGAGCGCATGACACGTGAGACGGGACGACGCGGTCTGGACGAGCAGGCCGTGCTGCTGGCGGCGGGGCTGGCCGATCTGGCGGTGAGCACGGTGGGCACCGCCTTCGGGACGTTACGCGGGCTGCTGCGCCGCTCGGACGCCGGCGCGCTGGCGGCGGAGGCCGAGCACGATCTGACCGCACGGGGGCGCCTGGTCCTGGACCGGTACGCGGCGGTGCCCCCGGCCCATCTGGAGCTCCTCGCCCGGCATGCCCTCCTCCGGCGGACCGCCGGCGATGACTGACCGGTGGGATCCGGCCGCCTTCAAGCACCGCGTCGACGACGTACTGCGCGGGTTCGTCGCCGAGGAGGCCTGCCTGTTCGCGGCGGTCGACCCGCTCCTGGGCCCGGTGGCCGAGCAACTGGAGGCGGCGGTCGCGGACGGCAAGCGGCTGCGGGCGGCGTTCTGCTACTGGGGCTGGCGTGCGGTGGGCCAGCCCGACAGCGAGGCGCTGGTGCGGGCGGCGGCCTCGATGGAACTGGTGCACGCCGCCGCCGTCGTACACGACGACCTCATCGACGACAGCCCGCTGCGGCACGGCCGCCCCACCCCGCACCTCGCCCTGCGGGCCGCCGTGGCGGACCGTCCGCGCGCCGACGACACCGCGCGGTCGCTGGCGATGCTCGTGGGCGATCTGCTGATGTCACTGGCCGGGCAGCTGTTCGCGACCTGCGGGCTGCCCGCCGCCTACCTCGCCCGGGCCCGCCCCCTGTGGTCGGTGCTGGCCCGGGAGCTGATCGCGGGCGAGTGCCTGGAGATCCTGCGCACCGGAGCCGGTCCGGACACCACGGCCTCGCTGAAGGTGATCCGCTACAAGACCGCCAAGTACACCGTCGAGCAGCCCCTGTTGATCGGCGGCGCCCTGGCCGGGGCCGGCGAGCGGCTGCGCGCGGGGTACTCCGGGTACGGGCTGCCGCTGGGCGAGGCCTTCCAGTTGCGCGACGACCTGCTCGGCCTGTTCGGGGCCCCGGAGCACACCGGCAAGGCCAACGCCGACGACGTACGCGGCCACCGGCCCACCGCCCTGCTCGCGGAGACCTGGCGCCTCGCCCGGGCCGACGACCGGGAGCGGCTGGGCGCGCTGCTCGGCCGCAGTGACCTGGACGCGGACGGCCTGGACGCGGTCCGCGAGGTGATGTGCCGGCTCGGGGCGCCCGACCGGATCGAGCACATGATCGGCGCCCGGGTCGCGGAAGCGCTCGACGCCCTCCACGAACTGAACGTGCCGGCCCCCGCCGCCGGTGCCCTGACCTCGCTGGCCCACTCGGCCGCGGTCCGCCTGTCCTGACCCCCACGGGTGGCCCGGACGGCCTGGCCGGCCGGACGGCACCCGCGACGACAAGGAGCCCTGCCGTGATGCACACCGAGGCCTCGATGGACCCCCTGCGGCACGCCGGCGACGAACTCGCCGACGCCACGGTCGCCGCACTCTTCGAGCGCGGGGAGGTGGGCACGTTCAACACCCTGATGCGCTACGTCTCCACCGCCGGCGCGCCCCTGCCGGACGGGCTGCCCGAGGTCGCGCGGGAGTACCTGGAGGCCACCCGGGTGCCGCCGTCCTGGGTGGACTGGGGCGAGATGGAGAAGGCCCGGCTGTTCTTCATCGACAACAACGTGCACATCTCGACCGCGCTGTCCTTCGCCGCCATGCCCGCCTGTTACGTCGTCCCGCGCGTGGCGAAGCTGCTGTCGGCCACCCACGGGCTGAAGTACCCGTCCAAGCGGATGGCGGAGACCGGTCAGTTCACCGTCTACCTCATGCGGCCCGACGCCTTCGAGGCCGGCGGCCGCTTCGTCCCGGCCGCCCAGAAGGTGCGCCTGCTGCACGCCTCCATCCGGCACCACCTCAGGCGCGAGAATCGCTGGGACACCGAGACGCTCGGCACGCCGATCTGCCAGGAGGACATGATCGGCGGACAGATGTTCTTCTCCATGCTGGTCCTCGACAGCCTGCACCGGCTGGGCATCCACCTGTCCACGGAGGGCGCCGAGGCGTACTACTACGCGTGGCGGGTGGTGGGCGCCATGCTCGGCGTCGACCAGGCGGCCGTCCCGAAGACCCTCGAAGAGGCACGCGCCTTCCTCGACCTGTACATGGTCCGCCACATGGGCCCCTCCGAGGAGGGCGCGGTCCTGACCCGGCAGCTCATCGACCTCTACGAGGAGGTCGTCCCCGGCACCTTCTTCGACCCGATCGTCTCCGCCCTGATCCGCCACCTGGTCGGCGACACCTGCGCGGACTGGCTGGAGGTGCCGCGCACCCCGTGGGACACCGTCGTCAAGGCCGTACCGCACCTCCTCGGCGTCCTGGAGACCATCGAGGACCGCTCGCCGCTGGGCGCCTGGGCCCTGGACCGCCTCGGCCACCTCACGACCGTCCTCGAACTGTCCTCGCTCACCCGTGGCCGCGTCATGCACTACGCCATCCCCGAACACCTCAAGAAGGACTACGGCGTCGAGGGCACCGTCCCCCGCACCCGGCGGTGGACCCCGCCGGCCGCCACGGTCTCCTGATCCCCCTACTCCGCTACTCCGCTACTCCGCACGGCGTACGGCGGGTGCCTTCGGCCGGACGACGACCGCGCGGACGGACGCCGGGAGGCTGGGCGCATGTCCTCCTCCCTGAAGAGTCCGCCCCGCAAAGCGCCGGCGAACCCGCTGACCGGGATCCTGACCCGGGCGCGCCCCGCCGAGCGTCTCTGTCACGTGACCGGCGTACTGCTCGTCCTCTCCGGTCTGGCGCATCTGGTGGTGTTCGCGGTCGACGGCGGCCCCTGGTACGGGCCGGTCTCCTGGCGCAAGCCCGTCACGTTCGGGCTGTCCTTCGGACTGACGCTGATGGCGGTCACCTGGGTCGCCTCCTACCTGAGGGTCGGGGAGCGGCCGCGGACCGTCCTGCTGCTCGTCTTCGCCGCGGACTGCGTGGTGGAGGTCGGCGGGATCACCCTGCAGGCGTGGCGCCGGGTGCCCTCGCACCTCGACATGGAGACGCCCTTCGACACCGCGGTGTCCATGATGCTGGCGGTGGGCGGCGGGGTCCTGGTGGTGCTGCTCACCGTCTTCGCGGTGGTGTCCTTCCGGCGCCGGCCGGCCGGTCCGGCGGGCATGGCGCTCGCGGTGCGCTCCGGGTTCGCGGTCCTGCTGGTGGCGCTGGCCTCGGGAGCGGCGATGATCGCGCGTGGGGTGGTACTCGTCCGGACCGGGCACCAGCAGGCGGCGTACGACTCGACGGCCCCGCTCAAGCCGCTGCACGGGGTCAGCCTGCACGCGGTGCTGGTCCTGCCGGCCCTGGCCTGGCTGCTGTCCCGCACCACGTGGAGCGAGCGGACCCGGTGGCGGGTCGTGGCCGCGGCGGTGGGCTGCTACGCGGCGGCGGTCGCCGCTGCCGGGGTGTGGGCGGTACTCACCTACTGACCTGCCGACCGCTAGACCTGCCGACCTACCGACCGCGGTTCGTCTGCGGATCGCGACGACCGTCAGGACGGAGTGTCCCCGGGGCTCTCGGCCGGCCGCTGCCATATCAGGCGCTGCGTCAGGCGCCGCGCGCGCGTGAGCGGGCCGACGCCGCCCGTACCGCGCCGGCGGTGCCCGTGCACCCGGGGGTCGTCCGTGACGTCGTACCGCTTCACGTAGGCGCTCAGGAACGCCTGGAGCGTCGCCACCGCCGGGATGGCGATCAGTGCGCCGACCGCGCCGAGGAGCGCGGTGCCCGCGATGACCGAACCGAAGGCGACCGCCGGATGGATGTCGACCGACTTGGAGGTCAGCTTGGGCTGCAGCATGTAGTTCTCGAACTGCTGGTAGATCACGACGAACACCAGCACCCACACCGCGTACAGCGGGTTGACGGTGAACGCGATCAGCATCGGCAGCGCGCCCGCGAGATAGGTGCCGATGGTGGGGATGAACTGCGAGACCAGCCCCACCCACACGCCCAGCACGGGCGCGTACGGCACACCGAGGGCCTCCAGCAGGATGTAGTGCGCGATCCCGGAGATCAGCGCCATCACACCGCGCGAGTACAGATAGCCGCCGGTCTTGTCGACGGCGATCTCCCAGGCGCGCAGCACCTCGGCCTGGCGGGCGGGCGGCAGCACGGAGCACAGGGTGCGGCGCAGCCGGGGGCCGTCGGCGGCGAAGTAGAACGCGAACAGTGTGATCGTCAGCAGCTGGAAGAGGCCGCCGAGTACCTGTCCGGACACGTCGAGCGCACCGGCCGCGCTGTTCTGCGCGTACTTGCGCAGCCAGTCGGAGTGCAGCAGGCCCTCCTGGACGTCGACCCGCTTCACCTCGGTGTGGAAGGTGTGGTTGACCCAGTTGATGACGGAGTCCAGGTAGTCGGGGAAGTCCTCGACGATCTTGATGATCTGCCCGGCCAGCATCGAGCCGAGCAGTGTGATGAACCCCGCGGTGGCGATCGCCAGGCCGAGGAAGACCAGGAAGGTCGCGAAGCCGCGGCGCATGCCGCGGGAGGCCATCCAGCTCACCGCGGGCTCGATGGCGAGCGCCAGGAAGAACGCGATGAGGATGTTGATCAGCAGCCCGGTGAGCTGGTGGAAGGCCCAGCTGCCGAGCTGGAAGGCGGCGACGAGGGCGAGCGCCAGCACCATGGCGCGGGGCAGCCAGCGCGGCATGCGGGCGCCCGGTACCGCGGCGTCGGCGGCCGGTGCTCCGGCGCGCGGCGTCGTGTCGGCCGTGTCGACCGGGGATGCGTCCTGGACGGTCCGCCCGTCCTCGTCAGTGGATGCCACGGTGCAAGTCTCGCCCACGCCACTGACATCGCGTGGCCCGTATCCGATCTCCGCGCACGGTCAGCGCCTCTCCCCCGGAACGTTCATGACCGTGCAGACCACGCGCCACACGTCCTTGGCCTCCCAGCCGGCGTTCAGCGCCTCGTGCACCGTCAGTCCGCCGAGCTCCGTCATCACGTGATCGCGCGCGAAGGTGTCGGCGTACCCGGAACCGAAGTGTTCCGCCATCCGCTGCCAGAAAACCGTCAACCGCATGAAACCAGTATCCCGCCCCTGAGAGTGGGCCCTGCCCGGGACCGCTTGCCGAGACCGCTTTCCGCCCTACGGTCTTGCGCATGGCCGAAACCGGAGTTTCCCCGCTCCCCCCTACGCCCCCGGCGCACTCCCCGCTCCTGCGCGCCGAGCAGTTCATGTGGCTCACCGCACGCGTACTGGAGCAGCGTCTCTTCTCCTACCACTTCCTGAACGGCGGCCCCGATCCGGTGGAGACCGCGCTGGAGGCCTACCGCAACGAGGACGGCGGCTACGGACACGCCCTGGAGCCCGATCTGCGCGGCCCGGTGAGCCAGCCGCTGCACACCGGGCACGCGCTGCGGGTCCTGGACGCCATCGGACGGTGCGGCGGCCAGCGGGTGGAGCGCGTCTGCCGCTATCTGACAGCGATCTCCACCCCGGACGGGGCGCTGCCCGCGGTCCGCCCGAGTCAGCGCGGCTATCCGGCGGCGCCGTTCGTCCCGGTCGTCGACGACCCTCCCAGCGAGCTGCTCGCCACGGGTCCGGTGGTGGGTCTGCTGCACCGCAACGAGGTCTGGCACGCGTGGCTGTTCCGGGCCACCGACTTCTGCTGGCAGGCGATCGAGAACCTGGAGAAGTCGCACCCCTACGAGATCGAGGCCGCGGTCGCCTTCCTGGACACGGTGCCCGACCGCTCGCGCGCGGAGGCGGTCGCCGACCGGCTGGGCCGCCTGGTGCGCGAGCAGCGCCTGGCCGCGCTGGATCCCGGGCGCCTCGACGGGTATCCGGTCGCGTCCGGCTACGCCCCGGGCGAGCACCACTACCCGCACGACTTCGCGAAGTCCCCGGACTCGCTCGCGCGCTCGTGGTTCACCGACGAGGAGATGACCCGCTCGCTCGACTTCCTCACCGCCGAGCAGGAGCCGGACGGCGGCTGGCCGATCCGCTGGCGCCGGTGGACACCGGCCGCCGCCCTGGAGGCCCGCCCCAGGGTGACCCTGGAGGCCCTGCAGACGCTCAGGGCGTACGGCCGCTTCGTGGGGTGACGGAAGCCGGCTGCCGGACGGCGGCTGTCGGCCGAGGAGAGCCGGGTGACGGAAGTCTCAGCCGGTGACGGCGCGCAGCCCCGCCGTGACCAGCACGGCGACCCCGACGACGACCAGGAAGGGCGCGCGCAGCACCAGGGCCACGGCCGCCGCACCGAGCCCCGCGGCCCGGGCGTCCAGCACGAGCGCGTGCCCGTCGGCGAAGGTCTGCTGGGCGGTGAGGGCGGCGAGCAGGGCCACGGGCAGCAGGGCGGCCAGCCGTCGCACCACCGGCCGCTCCAGCACGCCCGCGGGCACCAGCAGGCCGGCGAGCTTGACGGCGTAGCAGCCGAGGGCGGTCGCGCCGATCGCGATCCAGAAGTTCACCGGGTCTCCTCGGGTGCCTCGTCACGGGTACGGTCGCGGCCGGACCGGCGGCCGGAGACGAACAGGGCGGCCGGTGCCGCAAGCGCGGCCACCAGGACCGGGACCCCGGCCGGCAGCACGGGCAGCAGGCCGAGCCCCAGCAGCACCGCGAGGGCGGCGACCGCGCGGTCGGTCGTGGTCTTCAGCATGGGGGCGAGCAGGGCCAGGAAGACCGCGGGTCCGGCCGCGTCCAGGCCCCAGGCGCCGGTGTCCCCGACCGCCTTGGCGCCGAGCGCGCCGAGCAGGGTGGTGAGGTTCCACAGCACGTACAGGCTGAGCCCGGTGACCGTGAAGCCGATCCGGGCGGCGCGCCGCGTCGGCTGGGCGAGGGTCACGGCGGTGGTCTCGTCGATCACCCACTGCGCGGCGAACGGCCGCACCGCGCGCGGGAGTGCCAGCACCTGCGAGAGGCGCAGCCCGTAGAACGCGTTGCGCACCCCCAGGAAGAAGGCGCCGGCCGCCGCGGTGAGCGGGTTGCCGCCGGCCGCGAGCGCGCCCACCAGGGCGAACTGGGAGGCGCCGGTGAACACCAGGAGGCTGAGCGCGCAGGTCTGGAGCAGGCCGAGCCCGCTGCCTGCCGAGGTCACCCCGAAGGCGAACCCGGAGAGTCCCACGGCGACCCCGACCCCGAGGGCGTCCCGGACGACGGCGGAGTCCGGCTTCGGCTCACCGTCGCCGCGTATGTCTGCGAGTGCTGTCTGCTGTGCCACACCCGGGACGCTACGGGCGGCCGTCCCGCGCGTCTTGTACGTTCTTGCGCTCGCGTTGGTAGGCGCCCGGCGGGACGCCGACGATCCGGGCGAAGTGCCGGTTGAGGTGCGGCTGGTCGGTGAAGCCGACGGCGACGGCCGTCGCGGCGGGTGCCGTACCGGCGTCCAGCAGCAGCCGGGCCCGGCGCACCCGGGCGTCGGTCAGCCAGGTGTGCGGGGGCATCCCGTACGCGTCCCGGAACGCCCGCAGCAGCGCGAACGGGCTGGTGCCGAGGTCGCCCGCCAGCCGCTCCAGGGTCGGCGGCTCGGCCATCCGCTCCTCCAGCACCGCACGCGCGCGTGCGGCGAGCCGGGCACCGGCGGTACGGACCTGCCGCTGCGGCAGCGGGCCGCCGTTCAGCCGCAGCAGCCGGGTGATCGCCACCCGCAGCAGGGTGTCGGCCGCGAGCGCGTTGCCCTCGTCGGCGGCGCGCAGCACCCGGTGCACCAGGGCAACGCTGTACGGGTCGTCGAGCACGGGACCGACGAAGCCGGGGGTGCCCCGGATCCCGGTGGTCTCGGCGGCGATCCCCGCGACGAGGTCGGGCGACGGATAGACCGCCCCGTACCGCCAGCCCTCGGGCACCCCGGCCCGCCCGGTGTGCGGGGTGTCCGGATTGACCAGCGCGAGCGCCCCCGCCCCCGCCGACACGTCGGAACCCCGGTGGTGGAAGACCTCCACGCCGTCCGCGATGGCGGCGATCACGAAGTGCTCGTGCGTGTGCCGAACGAACGTCTTGCGCACATACCGGGCACGCAACAGGTCGACACCGGGCAACGCCTCATACCGCCAGTGCCGCGCCTGCTCGTCCGCTCCCGCCACACACCCATTGTCGACCGCCCACCCCCGACCACATCCCGCGCCTCCCACCCGACCGCCTTCAACCACATCCACCACCCCACCCGCCCCCAGCCACCCGGCACGGGCGCCCCCGCCCCCGCCCCAGCCTTCCTGAGCCCCTCCCCGCCCCCTCCTGAGCCCCTCCCCGCCCCCTCCTGAGCCGCTCCGCCGCGCAGCCGCTTCGCCCGCCCCTTTCTTCGCGCAGCCGCCGACGGCGAATCCGCCCCACAGGGGCCACCCGCACCCGACGACGAAACCGTCACGGGTGGTGCGGGTGGGAACACAGAGACCGAAGGCGAAGCCGAGGACGTCTCCGCAGGTCAGCCCCGTTTGTCAGTGCCCGGGTGCAGGATGGACGCATGCCGAAATCCGCACACCGAGCCCTCGACGGCTTCTCCCCCGCGACCCGCGGCTGGTTCACGGGGGCGTTTTCCGCGCCCACCGCGGCCCAGGCCGGCGCGTGGCAGGCCATCGGCGCCGGCTCGGACGTGCTGGTGGTCGCCCCGACCGGCTCCGGCAAGACGCTGGCCGCCTTCCTCGCCGCCCTGGACCAGCTGGCCGCCACCCCACCCCCGGCCGACCCGAAGAAGCGCTGCCGCGTGCTGTACGTGTCACCGCTCAAGGCCCTCGCCGTGGACGTCGAGCGCAACCTCCGCAGCCCCCTGACCGGCATCCGGCAGGAGTCCGTCCGCCTCGGCCTGCCCGAGCCGGAGATCAGGGTCGGCATCCGCTCCGGTGACACCCCGGCTGCCGAGCGCCGCGCCCTGTCCACCCGCCCGCCGGACATCCTGATCACCACCCCGGAGTCCCTGTTCCTGATGCTGACGTCGGCCACGCGCGACGCACTGACCGGCATCGAGACGGTGATCCTGGACGAGGTGCACGCGGTCGCCGGCACCAAGCGCGGCGCGCACCTCGCGCTCTCCCTGGAGCGGCTGGACGAGCTGCTGCCTGCCCCGGCCCGCCGGATCGGCCTGTCGGCGACCGTCCGCCCGGTCGACGAGGTGGCCCGCTACCTCTCGCCGCACCGCAAGGTGGAGATGGTCCAGCCGAAGTCCGGCAAGGAGTTCGACCTCTCCGTCGTCGTCCCGGTGGAGGACATGGGGGAGCTGGGTGGCTCCCCGGCCACCGACGGCGCCGAGGGGGCGGAGAAGCCGTCGATCTGGCCGCACGTGGAGGAGCGGATCGCCGACCTGGTGCAATCCCACCGCTCGACGATCGTGTTCGCGAACTCCCGCCGCCTGGCGGAGCGGCTGTGCAACCGGCTCAACGAGATCGCCTACGAGAGGGCGACCGGCGAGCCCCTGGACGAGCACCACGCGCCGGCCGAGCTGATGGGCGGCTCGGGCGCGGCCCAGGGCGCCCCGCCGGTCCTCGCCCGCGCGCACCACGGCTCGGTCTCCAAGGAGCAGCGCGCCCTGGTCGAGGAGGACCTGAAGGCCGGCCGGCTGCCCGCCGTGGTGGCCACCTCCAGTCTCGAACTGGGCATCGACATGGGCGCGGTGGACCTGGTCGTCCAGGTCGAGTCCCCACCGTCGGTCGCCTCCGGCCTGCAACGCGTCGGCCGGGCCGGACACCAGGTCGGCGCGGTCTCCACCGGCGTGGTCTTCCCCAAGTACCGGGGCGACCTGGTGCAGGCGGCCGTGGTCACCGAGCGGATGCGCACCGGCTCCATCGAGTCCCTGAGGGTCCCGGCCAACCCGCTGGACGTGCTCGCCCAGCAGCTGGTCGCGATGACCTCCCTGGACACCTGGCAGGTCGACGACCTGCTCGCCACGGTCCGCCGTGCGGCCCCCTTCGCCGCGCTCCCGGAGTCGGCGTTCACCGCGGTCCTCGACATGCTCGCGGGCCGCTACCCCTCGGACGCGTTCGCGGAATTGCGCCCGCGCGTGGTCTGGGACCGGATCGCGGGGACGGTCACCGGACGTCCGGGCGCCCAGCGGCTCGCCGTCACCTCCGGCGGCACCATCCCCGACCGCGGCCTCTTCGGCGTCTTCCTGGCCGGCGCCGACCCGAAGAAGGGCGGCGGCCGGGTCGGCGAGCTGGACGAGGAGATGGTCTACGAGTCCCGGGTGGGCGATGTCTTCACCCTGGGGACCAGCTCCTGGCGCATCGAGGACATCACCCGGGACCGGGTCCTGGTCTCCCCCGCCCCGGGTGTCCCGGGGCGCCTGCCCTTCTGGAAGGGCGACCAGCTGGGCCGCCCGCTCGAACTGGGCCGCGCGGTCGGCGCGTTCCTGCGCGAGGTCGGCGCGCTCCCCAAGGACGACGCCCGCCTGCGCCTGCTCGCCGCGGGCCTGGACGCCTGGGCGGCGGACAACGTGCTGACGTACCTGGACGAACAGCGCGAGGCCTGCGGCCACATCCCCGACGACCGCACGATCGTGGTCGAACGCTTCCGTGACGAACTCGGCGACTGGCGGGTCGTCGTCCACTCCCCGTTCGGCGCCCAGGTGCACGCCCCCTGGGCGCTCGCCCTCGGTGCCCGGCTGGCCGAGCGGTACGGCATGGACGCCCAGGTCATGCACGCCGACGACGGCATCGTGCTGCGGCTGCCCGACGCCGACCTGATGGGCCTGGACCTGCTCGACCAGGCCCCCGTGAAGGCCGGTACGCCTTTCGACACGGCGGTCGACGCCGAGCAGGCCCCCGTGGGCGCGGCGGACGTCGCCTTCGACAAGGGCGAGGTCGACCAGATCGTCACCGAGCAGGTCGGCGGTTCGGCCCTGTTCGCCGCCCGTTTCCGCGAATGCGCGGCCCGCGCGCTGCTGCTGCCGCGCCGCAACCCCGGCAAGCGCACCCCGCTGTGGCAGCAGCGCCAGCGCGCCGCCCAACTGCTCCAGGTGGCGAGCGAGTTCGGTTCGTTCCCGATCGTCCTGGAGGCGGTCCGCGAGTGCCTCCAGGACGTCTTCGACGTGCCGGGCCTGGTCGAGCTGATGGGCGACCTCGAATCCCGCAAGGTCCGCCTGGTCGAGGTCACCACCCCGGAGCCGTCCCCGTTCGCCCGTTCCCTCCTCTTCGGCTACGTCGCCCAGTTCCTGTACGAGGGCGACTCCCCGCTCGCCGAGCGCCGCGCGGCCGCGCTCTCCCTGGACTCCAGGCTGCTGGCCGAGCTGCTGGGCCAGGCGGAGCTGCGCGAACTGCTCGACGCGGACGTCCTGAGCGAGCTGGAGCGCGAGCTCCAGTGGCTCGCCGAGGACCGCCGGATCAAGGACCTGGAAGGCGTCGCCGACGTGCTGCGGCTGCTCGGACCGGTCACGGACGCCGAGTTGGCGGAGCGGGGCGCCGAACCGCAGTGGGCCGGGGAACTCGCCAGGTCGCGCCGGGCCATCAAGGTCCGGATCGCCGGCGCCGACCACTGGGCGGCGATCGAGGACGCGGGCCGGCTGCGCGACGCCCTCGGCACGGCACTGCCCGTCGGTGTCCCCGAGGCGTTCACCGAGCCCGTGAAGGATCCGCTCGGCGACCTCCTCGCGCGGTACGCGCGCACCCACGGCCCGTTCACGTCGACCACCGCGGCGACCCGCTTCGGGCTCGGGGTGGCGGTCACGGACGGCGCGTTGCAGCGGCTCGCCGCGGGCGGGCGGATGGTGCAGGGCGAGTTCCATCCGGCGGGCATCGGCCAGGAGTGGTGCGACGCGGCGGTGCTGCGCAGGCTGCGCCGCCGTTCGCTGGCCGCGCTCCGGCACGAGTTGGAGCCGGTGGCACCGGCCGCGCTCGCCCAGTTCCTGCCGCAGTGGCAGCACATCGGCAAGGGGCACGGGCTGCGCGGCGTCGACGGACTGGTGCGCGCCGTGGAGCAGTTGCAGGGCGCGTCGGTGCCGGCGTCGGCTCTGGAGAAGCTGGTCCTGCCGTCCCGCGTGGCGAACTACTCGCCGGCGATGCTCGACGAACTCACCGCGGCCGGCGAGCTCGTGTGGGCCGGCGCGGGTGCCCTGCCCGGCAAGGACGGCTGGGTCTCCCTGTATCTGGCGGACGCGGCGCCCGTGCTCCTCCCGCCGCCGCACCCGCTGGAGCTGACCGCCCTCCACCAGTCCGTCCTCGACGCCCTGTCCGGGGGCTACGGCCTGTTCTTCCGGCAGATCGCCGACCAGGTCCGCGCCACCACGCACCCCGACGCCACCGATCCCCAACTGGCCGACGCCGTCTGGGACCTGGCGTGGTCCGGGCGGCTCACCAACGACACGCTGGCCCCGATGCGCTCCCTGCTGGGTTCGGGCCGTACCGCGGGCTCCACGGCGCACCGCGCCAAGCGTGCCGTCCCGCGCGGCCGATACGGCTCGCTGACGGCCGCCGCCCGCCCCGCCTCCCGTACCGGCCCGCCGACCGTGGCCGGGCGCTGGTCCCTGCTGCCGCAGCGCGAGCCCGACACCACCGTGCGCGCCCACGCCCTGGCCCGCACCCTCCTCGACCGGCACGGCGTGGTGACCAGGGGCGCGGTCGCGGCGGAGGGCGTGGAGGGCGGCTTCTCCGCGGTGTACCGGATCCTGTCGGCGTTCGAGGAGAGCGGCCAGGCCCGCCGCGGTTACGTGGTGGAGGGCCTGGGCGCGGCCCAGTTCGCGATGGACGGCGCGGTCGACCGGCTGCGCGCGGTGTCCAACGCCCGCGAGCGGGGCGAGGTCCTGCCGGGCGCGGGTCTCGCGGGCACCGGCGCCCCCGCGCCCACCGGCCCGAGCGGCGACCACAGCTCTCCGGCCCCCACCGACCCATTCGACCCCGCCGCCCCGCTCGGCCCCGGCGACCCGTTCGACCCCCTCGGCCCTTTCGACGCGTCCGGCTTCCCCGACCTGGACGGCGACTTCACCTGGCCGCCCGAGCCACCCACCGCCCCGGGCGACTACGTCTCCCCCAAGGACCTCGCCCCCGCCGACCCGTTCGCCGCACCCGGCTACGGCGGCCCCCGAGGCGGTGGCCCAGCCAACGCCTACGTTCCGAACCCCTACGCCTACGGCGGCCATCGCACCCGCACCCCCGCCGCACCCGACCCCAGAGCCGTGGTCCTCGCCGCCGCCGACCCGGCGAACGCCTACGGCGCCGCGCTCCCCTGGCCCGAGCCCCCGACCGGCGCCGGGCACAAACCTGGCCGCAAGGCCGGTTCCCTGGTGGTCCTGGTCGACGGGGAGCTGACCCTCTACATGGAGCGCGGCGGCAAGACCCTGCTGGCCTGGCCCGCCGCCCCGGACACGGCCGCCACCGACGACCCCCGGCTCCGCACGGCGGCTGAGGCCCTCGCGGCCGCCGCCCGCGCGGGCACCCTCGGCACGGTGACGGTGGAGCGCGTCAACGGCGTCTCGGCCCTGACCTCCCCCCTGGGCGCCCTCCTGGAGGGAGCGGGCTTCATCGCTACCCCGCGCGGCCTGCGGCTCCGGGCGTGAAGCAGGGTGGACGCCTCACCTCCCGCGGACGCCTCACCACCCCGTCCCTCCGTGCCACCCTTGACCCATGCCTGAAGGTGACACGGTCTGGCAGGCCGCGAGGCGCCTGCACGACGCGCTCGCCGGGCAGGTGCTGACCCGCACCGACTTCCGGGTGCCCACGTACGCCACGGTCGACCTCGGCGGCCGTACGGTCCTCGGCACCACCCCGCGCGGCAAGCACCTGCTCACCCGTTTCGAGGGCGACCTGACCCTGCACACGCACCTGCGGATGGAAGGCGCCTGGAAGGTCTTCGGCGCCGGTGAGCGCTGGAGAGGCGGTCCCGCGCACCAGATCCGGGCGATCCTCTCCACCGCCGACCGCACCGCCGTCGGATACCGGCTCCAGGTCCTGGAGCTCCTGCGCACCGGCGAGGAGGAGCGCGCCGTCGGCCACCTCGGCCCCGACCTGCTGGGCCCCGACTGGAACCCCGACCGCGCCCTCGCCAACCTCCTCGCGGACCCCGCCCGCCCGCTCGGCGAGGCCCTGCTCGACCAGCGCAACCTCGCCGGGATCGGCAACATCTACAAGAGCGAGCTCTGCTTCCTGATCGGCGCGACCCCCTGGCTCCCGGTCGGCGCCCTCCCCGCCGACCGCGCCGCGATCCTCCCCGGCCTGGCCCAGCGCCTCCTGGAGGCAAACCGCGACCGCGTGGTCCGCCGCACCACCGGCCTGCGCGACCACGACCTCTTCGTCTACGGCCGCGCGCCCCGCCCCTGCCTGCGCTGCCGCACCCCGATCCGCCTCGCCGACCAGGGCGACGGCTCCCGCGAGCGCCCCACGTACTGGTGCCCCGCCTGCCAGACCGGTCCGGCCCCGGCGCCGGGTTCCCGGCGGGCCCACGGAATCCGCCCCCGCCCAACTAATTGACGGACCGTCAGAAACGCTCGTACCGTCCCCTCATGTCCCTCCAGGCGTACGACCTCAGCGGACGCACCGCATTCGTCACCGGCGCCGCCGGCGGTATCGGCCGGGCGTCCGCCGTGCTGCTGGCGGAGGCGGGCGCGACCGTGCACTGTGCGGACCGGGACGCGGACGGCCTGCACGAGACGGCGGCGCTGATCAAGGAGCGGGGCGGCACCGCCCGCACCCACCCCCTCGACGTCACCGACCGGACCCGGCTCGGGGAGGCCGTGCAGTCCTGCGGGCGGCTGGACGTCATGGCGGCGATCGCCGGGATCATGCACCGCAGCCCGGTCCTGGAGACCAGGGACGAGGATCTCGACCGGGTGCTGGCTGTCAACTTCAAGGGCGTGCTGTACGCCTGCCAGGAGGCGGCGCGGCTGATGCTGGCCGGGCGGAGCGGGGGCAGCATCATCACCATGGCCTCCGGCGCGATCGACACCGGCGGCCCCGGCCTGCTCTGCTACGGCGCGGCCAAGGCGGCCGTGGTGCAGCTGACCAAGACGCTCGCCAACGAGGTCGGCCGGCAGGGCATCCGGGTCAACGCGGTCGCCCCGGGCTGGACCCGCACCCCCATGACCGACCGCGACGACGGCGCGGAGCAGCAGCGGACGGAGGCCCGGATGGCCCGGATGTCGCCGCTGGGCCGGGTCGGCGAGGCGGCGGACGTCGCGCACGCCGTGCTCTATCTGGCCTCCGACGCGTCCTCGTTCACAACGGGCCAGATCCTGCGCCCGAACGGAGGGGTGGCGATGCCCTGGTAGCCCCCCGAGTCCGCCAGGCAGTCCGCCAGCGCGCCGGCCCCAGGGCTCCCGCCGCCCGGGCCCTCGGCACGCAGTTCACCGGCAGCAGGCTCAGTCCCCATCCGCCGGCCGCCACGGTCCCTTCCAGCGCACCGGCGCCGTCGGCGAACGTGATCCGCAGCACGGCCCACCACCACACCGCCGCGAACACCGCCGCAACCCCCCAGCGCACTATCCGCCCCACCATGGCCGTCACCTCCAGCCGGACGCTAGAACGCCGCCCGGTCCACCGGGGAGGCGCACCGAGGGCTCATCGATGCAACGGCCGTGGACCGGCATCGGCCTCTGCTACGCGCTCTCCGCCTGGAACCTCCCGTGCCACCGCTCCGGATCCGCCCTGCTTCCGGCGGAGACGTCCCGGGAGACCGGATCGGCGAGGGCGCCCCGCACCGTCTCGGCCACGGTCTTCAGGCCCGTGCAGGACGGCGGGCTCTTCACGACGTACATGCGTTCTCTCCGGTCGTCAGCCCCCGGTCAGCGTTCCTCCACCATGACCGGACCGGCGGACACCGGCAAATGGACGCATGCCGTCCGCGGACGCGCGAAGGCCCCGGCCACACCGTCCCGGGTCTGCCCGGGAGGCCCCGGCCGGGGCCTCGCGCACTTCTTCGACGCCAGGTCGGCGCCGCGTCGGTCTACATCCGCGCAGACGTCACGCGGCGACCACGTCCACCGCCTCGGCGGGCGCCTTGATGGTCACCCGTTCCGGTGGTACGCCGGTCACCGAGACGGTACCCAGCATCGGGCGAACCGGCGTGGGCACGGGCTCGGTGGCCTGGGCGGACTGGGCCAGCTCAGCGAGGGCGAGCTCGTCGCTCACTTCTCGCATGAGCTCGGACATCCGTACGTCCAGCGCGTCGCAGATGGCGGAGAGCAGCTCGGAGGAAGCCTCCTTCTGCCCCCGCTCCACCTCGGAGAGATAGCCGAGTGAGACTCGGGCGGACGAGGAGACTTCGCGCAGAGTACGGCCCTGGCGCTGGCGCTGCCGACGCAGCACGTCACCCAGCAGGCGACGGAGCAGAATCATCGGTGGCTCCCTCCTCGGACCGCGTAGCCGCATCCTTCACGCCCCACCGTACCGCCTTGCGCCGCGGCCGTGCGGGGAGCGATGTCGTGTTCACTCAGGGCTGCAAACATCAAAACCCCCCGTTCTGTTCCGTATCCTGTGTCCGCTCATTCCCGGTCTGTTCGCTCGCAAGCTCCCTCAGGAGCAGTGCGAGTACGCTCCGTACACTCTCTCTACGAATTTCCGCGCGGTCGCCGTTCAACCGCAGGGCCTCCACTTTTCCGCCAGCGGCAGAACCGGAACCAGGGCCGAACGGCCCGTCCACGGCCACGAATACCGTCCCGACCGGTTGGCCGTCCTGCGGTTCCGGTCCGGCGACCCCGGTGGTCGCGAGGCCCCAGTCGGCGCCCAGCGCCTTGCGTACTCCGGCGGCCATCTGGGCCGCGACCTGCGGATCCACCGCTCCTCGCTGGGCCAGCAGAGTGGCGTCGACGCCCAGCAGGTCGTGCTTGAGTTCGGTGGCGTAGGCGGTGACGGAGCCCCGGAACGCCTTGGACGCCCCCGGGACCGTGGTGATCTCCGCCGCCACCAGACCGCCGGTCAGCGACTCGGCGACAGCGAGGGTCTGGCCCCTCACCATCAGTAGTCGCACCAGTTCGGCGGCCGTGGAACTCACGCTTCCGTCTCCTCCGACGCCGCCGCGCGCTCGGCGATTCCCTGCCTCCGCAGCACAATGGCCTGTCTCACGTAGTCGAGTCCGGTGACGACGGTCAGGACGACGGCCGCGGCCATCACCCAGAACCTCAGGGTCGCCAGCCACCCCGTCAACGCCAGCACGTACATCCCGACGGCCACGCCCTGGGTGAGCGTCTTGAGCTTGCCGCCGCGGCTGGCCGGGATCACGCCGTACCGGATGACCACGAAACGCATGAGCGTGATGCCGAGTTCCCGGGCGAGGATCACGATCGTCACCCACCAGGGCAGATCGCCCAGCCCGGAGAGACAGATCAGCGCCGCTCCCATGATCGCCTTGTCGGCGATGGGGTCGGCGATCTTCCCGAAGTCGGTGACGAGGTTGTAGGTGCGCGCCAGATGCCCGTCGAACAGGTCGGTGATCATGGCGATGGCGAAGGCCGCCCAGGCGAGCGAGCGCCACGCCGGGTCGTAGCCGCCGTCGGCCAGCATCAGGGCGACGAAGCCGGGCACCAGGACCAGCCGGAGCATGGTCAGCAGGTTGGCGACGTTCCACAGGCTGGCCTGGTTGACGGCGGCAGCGGCGATCTTCCCGCCGCGTACGGACCGCTCGCCGTCGTGGGAACCGGCGTCACGAGAACCGATGTCACGGGAACCGGTGTCACGGGAACCGGAACCGTGGGAACCGGAATCCGGGGCGGCACCGGAGGTGGCGGCGGAGCCCGGGGCGCCGTGCGCGCCGGAGGAGCCGCCCGCGGCGGACGCCGGGACTCCGGTCATCTGCCGGCCTCCTCACTCCATGCGGGCGAGCCCTGCAGCGGCTCGGCCACCAGGTCGACACCTTCCGTACCGACCACCTTCGCCTCGACCATACGGCCGACGCGCAGTCCGGCGCCGCTGGTGAGCAGCACCTGTCCGTCCGTCTCGGGCGCCTGGTGGGCCGCCCGGCCGTAGACGCCGTCCTCGTCGTCCACGGACTCCACGAGGACGTGCACGGTCTCTCCGAGCCGTTCCTCGGCCCGCTGCGAGACGAGCTCCTCGGCGAGCCGGGAGATGTGCGCGAGACGCTCGGCGACGACTTCCTCGGCGAGCTTGTTCTCGTACGTCGCCGCCTCGGTGCCCTCCTCGTCGGAGTAGCCGAAGACGCCGATGGCGTCCAGGCGCGCGCCGTTCAGGAAGCGCTCCAGCTCGCCGAGATCGGACTCGGACTCGCCGGGGAAGCCGACGATGAAGTTGGAGCGGACACCGGCCTGCGGGGCCTTGCTCCGGATGGTGTCGAGCAGCTCCAGGAAGCGGTCGGTGTCGCCGAAGCGGCGCATGGCCCGCAGCACGCCCGGAGCGGAGTGCTGGAAGGACAGGTCGAAGTACGGGACGACCTTCGGGGTGGAGGTCAGCACGTCGATCAGGCCGGGCCGCATCTCGGCGGGCTGGAGGTAGCTGACGCGCACCCGCTCGACGCCGTCCACCTCGGCCAGCTCCGGCAGCAGGGACTCCAGGAGACGGATGTCACCCAGGTCCTTGCCGTAGGAGGTGTTGTTCTCGGAGACCAGCATGATCTCCTTCACGCCCTGTTCGGCCAGCCACCGGGTCTCGTTCAGCACGTCGCTGGGGCGGCGCGAGATGAAGGAGCCGCGGAAGGACGGGATGGCGCAGAAGGAGCAGCGCCGGTCGCAGCCGGAGGCGAGCTTGACCGAGGCGACCGGGGCGCCGTCCAGGCGGCGGCGCAGGGGCGCACGCGGGCCGGAGGCGGGCGCGACGCCGTCCGGGAGGTCGGCGGGGCCGTGCCCGGGGAGCGCGACCGCGGCGGCCGAGTCCTGTCGCTCGGCGGGG
Organism: Streptomyces sp. NPDC048291; assembly: GCF_043201715.1. Taxonomy (NCBI): domain Bacteria; kingdom Bacillati; phylum Actinomycetota; class Actinomycetes; order Kitasatosporales; family Streptomycetaceae; genus Streptomyces; species Streptomyces sp. NPDC048291. The sequence continues at coordinate 15,178 of NZ_JBICZC010000005.1, read as the reverse complement.
CTGATGGGCAGCAGCTTGCGGCGGTCGCGCGGGGTGTGCGAGGCGTGGATGCCGCCGTTGAGGATCGTCTGCAGGCGGTCGGAGATGTCGGAGTAGTCGTCGAAGCCGAGCACGCCGTCCGCCTCGGGCAGCGCCTCGGCGAGCTCCTTGCCGTACCGCTCGGCCATGCAGCCCACCGCCACGACGGCCTGGGTTCTGCCGTGGCCCTTGAGGTCGTTGGCCTCCAGGAGGGCGTCGACCGAGTCCTTCTTGGCGGCCTCGACGAATCCACAGGTGTTGACGACGGCGACGTCCGCGTCCGATGCGTCCTCGACGAGCTGCCAGCCGTCCGCCTCCAAGCGGCCTGCGAGCTCCTCCGAGTCCACCTCGTTACGGGCGCAGCCGAGAGTGACAAGTGCGACGGTACGGCGTTCAGGCATGGGCTCAAGACTACTTTGTCTCACTGACAGCCCACGTCGAAGGGGCTGGCCGATCATGGCCAACCCCTTGTGTACGTGCATGATCCGAACGACTATCCGACTTCCGGGTCGCCCTTGGTGTACGTCAGACGCTCCACCGCACCGGGCCGGAACTGGTCCTCGATCTTCTTTCCGTTGACGTAGAGCTGGATCGCTCCGGCGTCGCCGAGGATCAGGTTGATCTTGGAGCTGTCCTGGAAGGTCTTGGACTCGCCCTTCTTCAGGAGCCCGTCGAAGAGCATCCGGCCGTTGTGGTCCTTGGCCGAGATCCAGCTGCGTCCGTTGACCGCGCTGACCTGGACGGTGACCTTGTCCTGGGGCGCGGCGGCGATCGCGCTGTCGGAGGGCTCGGGGGTCTTGCCGGGCTTGCTCTCCTTCGGGGTCGGCGAGGCCGGCTTGCTGGTCGACGGGGCGGGGCCCTCGGCGACCGACTGCTTGGCGTCGTCGCCGTTGCCGCCCTTGAAGGCGGTGAAGCCGACGAAACCGATCACGACGACGATCGCGGCGACCATGGCCGCGGTCCAGTTGGGCCCGCGCCGCTCGGGGCGGATACGTTCCGCCTCGAACAGCGGCGCGGCGGGCGTCGGCGCGGGCCGCCCACCGCCGTGCTCAGCCGCGAACTGCGCGAGCAGCGGTTCGGGGTCGAGACCGACGGCCTTGGCCAGGGTCCGGATGTGCCCGCGGGCGTAGACGTCGCCGCCGCAGGGGGCGAAGTCGTCGGCCTCCATGGCGTGCACGATGGCGATACGGACCCGGGTGCTCCCGCTGATCTCGTCGACGGTCAGCCCGGCGGCGATGCGGGCCTGCTTGAGGGCTCGGCCTACGGAGGGGCGGTTTTCCTCGGACACGTCTGGGAACGGACGCTCGTCTTCAGGGGAGTTGCTGCCGATGGACACGGGGGCGCCTTTCGAGCGTGTAGCCACCTGTGCTGGAGGTTCAGTCTATGGGGGGTGCGAAAGGGTGAGGCAACCGGGCGGTACGACTTTGTACGCCATCGGTATGGCCCGACATCCCGATGACGGGTCAGGTGCGCGCCCCAGAATGGGGTGCACACCTTTCCTCTCGCTCAACTTGACGTACGTCAAAGGGAAACGGTTGCCCGACGGTCCCTAACGGGTGGATCACGGCGGTGACACCACCCGGCCCACAGGCGCCCGTAGCCCTCAGACAGGTCTACCCCTTCAGGTCTACCCCTCGGACTCCCCACGGATCACAGCAAGCACCCCGTCCAGCTCATCAGGTTTTACCAATACGTCGCGCGCCTTGGACCCCTCGCTCGGCCCGACCACACCTCGCGACTCCATGAGGTCCATGAGCCGGCCGGCCTTGGCGAAGCCGACGCGCAGCTTGCGCTGGAGCATGGACGTGGAGCCGAACTGGGTGGAGACGACCAGCTCGGCGGCCTGGCAGAGCAGGTCGAGGTCGTCGCCGATGTCCTCGTCGATCTCCTTCTTCTGCTTGGTGCCCACGACGACGTCGTCCCGGAAGACCGGCGTCATCTGGTCCTTGCAGTGCTGGACGACGACGGCGATCTCTTCCTCGGTGATGAACGCGCCCTGCAGACGGGTCGGCTTGTTCGCCCCCATCGGCAGGAAGAGTCCGTCGCCCTTGCCGATCAGCTTCTCGGCGCCGGGCTGGTCGAGGATGACGCGGCTGTCGGCGAGCGAGGAGGTGGCGAAGGCGAGCCGGGAGGGCACGTTCGCCTTGATGAGACCGGTGACCACGTCGACCGACGGGCGCTGGGTGGCGAGCACCAGGTGGATGCCGGCCGCCCGCGCGAGCTGCGTGATGCGCACGATCGAGTCCTCGACGTCACGCGGGGCGACCATCATCAGGTCGGCGAGCTCGTCGACGATCACCAGCAGGTACGGGTACGCCTGGAGCTCGCGCTCACTGCCCTCGGGCGTCTTGAGCTTGCCGTCCCGGACGGCCTTGTTGAAGTCGTCGATGTGCCGGTAGCCGAAGGCGGCCAGGTCGTCGTAGCGCAGGTCCATCTCGCGGACGACCCACTGGAGCGCCTCGGCGGCCCGCTTCGGGTTGGTGATGATCGGCGTGATCAGGTGCGGGATGCCCTCGTACGCGGTCAGCTCGACGCGCTTGGGGTCGACGAGGACCATCCGCACGTCCTCCGGGGTGGCCCGCATCATGACCGAGGTGATCAGGCAGTTGATGCAGGACGACTTGCCGGAGCCGGTGGCGCCGGCGACGAGCATGTGCGGCATCTTCGCCAGCGAGTGCATGACGTAGCCGCCCTCGACGTCCTTGCCGAAGGCGACCAGCATCGGGTCGTCGTCCTCGGCGGACTCGGCGAGCCGCAGCACGTCGCCGAGGTTGACCATCTCGCGGTCGGTGTTGGGGATCTCGATGCCGACCGCGGACTTGCCCGGGATCGGGCTGATGATCCGCACGTCCGGGCTGGCGACCGCGTACGCGATGTTCTTGGTGAGCGCGGTGATCCGCTCGACCTTCACGGCGGGGCCGAGCTCGACCTCGTAGCGGGTGACCGTCGGCCCGCGGGTGAAGCCGGTGACGGCCGCGTCGACCTTGAACTCGGAGAAGACGTTGGTGAGCGAGGCGACCACCCGGTCGTTGGCCTCGCTGCGCGCCTTGCCGGGGCCGCCGCGGGTGAGGAGGTCGAGCGACGGCAGCGAGTAGGTGATGTCGCCGGAGAGCTGGAGCTGCTCGGCGCGCGGGGGCAGGTCGCGGTGGACCGCGGGCGCCGGTTTCGTCAGGTCCGCGACGACCGGCTCGACGGCGAGCCGCTCCTGCTTGGGCCGCGCGGCCGGAACCGGACTCGGGCTCGCGCTCGGGCTCGGCGCCGGCAGGGGTGTCGGGGTGGTCTCCTCGCGGTCACCGACGCTGACGCCCTGGGTGAGGTCGGCGACGAGCGGCGAGGGCGGCATGCCGTGCAGGACGGCGCCGTCGAGTGCGGCGGCGGCCGCCGCCGCCACGTCCACGGCGTCCATCCGGCGGCCCAGCTCGGGCTGCGGCACGGCGGAGCGCCGCGGCCGGCCCCGGCGCTTGGCGAGGGCCTCCTGTTCGGCGCCGTCCGGGTCGTACTCCTGGGGGGCGCCGGAGCGCCTTCGGGGGCGCGCGGGCAGCGCCTCGCGCCACTGCTCGTCGTAGCGCTCGTCGTCCTCGCCGTACTCCGGGTACTCGTCGTCGGGCTGGGGGTCGTGCAGCAGTCCGAGGCGTGCGCCGAGCGCCCGCAGCCGCTGCGGGATGGCGTTGACCGGGGTCGCGGTGACCACGAGCAGCCCGAAGATCGTGAGCAGCGCCAGCAGGGGTACGGCGAGGACCTCGGTCATGGTGTACGTCAGCGGGGTCGCCGCCGCCCAGCCGATGAGGCCGCCGGCATCCCTTATGCCCTGCATGCCGTCGCTGCGGGCGGGTGAGCCGCACGCGATGTGCACCTGTCCGAGCACGCCGATGACCAGCGCGGACAGGCCGATCACGATCCGTCCGTTGGCGTCCTGCTGCTCGGGGTGGCGCATGAACCGCACGGCGATCATCGCGAGCAGTATCGGCACCAGCAGGTCGAGGCGGCCGAAGGCGCCGGTGACGAGGATCTCGACCAGGTCGCCGACCGGACCGCGCAGGTCGGCCCAGGTGCCGGCGGCGACGATCAGGGCGATGCCGAGGAGCAGGAGGGCGACGCCGTCCTTGCGGTGGGCCGGATCCAGGTTCCTGGCTCCCTGTCCTATGCCGCGGAAGACCGCGCCGACGGCGTGCGCGACGCCGAGCCAGAGGGCGCGCACCAGGCGGTACACGCCCCCGGTGGGGCTCGGCGCCGGCTTGGGTGCCGGCGCGGACTTCTTCGCCGCGGTCCTCTTGGCGGGCGCCTTCTTGGCCGGGGCTTTCTTCGCGGCGGCCTTCTTCGCCGGAGCCTTCGAGGGAGCGGCCTTCTTCGCGGGCTGCTTCTTGGCTGCCGAGGGACGTGAGGCCATGGGTGTGAGATTACCGGGGGATGCGACAAGGGACACGTGTGCCCACAGCTTCACCCGTTCGTGTCGCCCTTCGCGGGGCGCAGAACTGACGCACGCTCATGGGCAACTGCGTCCGCGGTCGGGGTCAGTTCTGCGAGGGGAGTGACGGCGCGGCGCCGCCCGTGCCCGGTTCGAGGGCGTCGAGCGCCCGGCGCAGGCCGGTGAGTTTGCGCTCCAGGTGAGCCGCCGTGGCCACCGCCGCCGCGTCCGCGGACTCGTCGTCCAGCTGCTTGGACAGCGCCTCGGCCTGCTCCTCGACGGCCGCGAGCCGGGCGGACAGCTCGGCGAGCAGCCCCGCGGACTCCTTGCCGGCGACCGCGCCGCCCTTGCCGCCGCCCTCCAACTGGAGCCGCAGCAGCGCCGCCTGCTCCCGGAGCTGGCAGTTCTTCATGTACAGCTCGACGAACACCGAGACCTTGGCGCGCAGCACCCACGGGTCGAAGGGCTTGGAGATGTAGTCGACCGCGCCCGCGGCGTAGCCCCGGAAGGTGTGGTGCGGACCGTGGTTGATGGCCGTCAGGAAGATGATCGGGATGTCCCGGGTCCGCTCCCGCCGCTTGATGTGCGCCGCGGTCTCGAAACCGTCCATGCCCGGCATCTGGACGTCCAGCAGAATCACCGCGAAGTCGTCCGTGAGCAGTGCCTTGAGCGCTTCCTCCCCGGACGATGCCCGCACCAGTGTCTGATCGAGCGCAGAGAGGATGGCCTCCAGCGCCAGCAGATTCTCCGGCCGGTCATCGACCAGGAGGATCTTGGCCTTCTGCACCATGGCCCGCCCTCCTCGCCCCGGATGTGCACCGGGCGCCGCCCCAGGGGACGACTCCCTTTCGCCGCCCGTCCTTGTGCCGGTCATGGTAGCCGCACCCCGCCTGTCGCCACACCCTGTCACCGCGATGTCACTGTGCACGTAGCAGAAACGCAGCCGGAGACCAGAAGGTTCCCCCAATCCCGCACTTCTACACGGGTTCCGCCACCCTGAGTCAGCAACTCCCCGTACACACGGAACGTTCCCGAAACGTTCACATCACACCTGGCCGTTCCGGTCACTCCGCGCGCATCCACTGCTCCATCACCGCCAGAAGATGATCGGGGTCGACCGGCTTGGTGACATAGTCCGAGGCGCCCGACTCGATGGCCTTCTCCCGGTCGCCCTTCATCGCCTTCGCGGTGAGCGCGATGATCGGCAGCCCGGCGAACTGCGGCATCCGGCGGATCGCGTTGGTCGTCGCGTAACCGTCCATCTCCGGCATCATGATGTCCATCAGGACGACCGCGACGTCGTCGTGCTGCTCCAGGACCTCGATGCCCTCCCGGCCGTTCTCCGCGTACAGCACCGACAGGCCGTGCTGCTCCAGGACGCTGGTGAGCGCGAAGACGTTGCGGATGTCGTCGTCGACGATCAGCACCTTCTCCCCGCCGAACCGCATGCCCCGGCGCGGCTGCGGGGACATCGCCTCCTGCTCGGCCAGCACCGGCCACGCCTCGGCCACCGGCGCCCCCCGGCGACGGCGCCTGAAGAGCGCCGCGGCGCCGTTCTGGGTCTCCTGGTACGACTTCACCTCGGCCGGCGTCTCGATCTCCACGCCGGACGCCTCCAGCGCCAGGTGCTGCGAGGCGACCAGGTCCCCGGCCTCCAGCTGGGGCACGGACTGCTGGTAGCCCTGCGGCGGCAGCTCGCTCGGGTGCAGCGGCAGGTACAGCGTGAACGTGGAGCCACGGCCCGGCTCGCTCTGCGCGTGGATCTCACCGCCGAGCAACTGCGCGATCTCCCGCGAGATCGACAGCCCGAGGCCCGTGCCGCCGTACTTGCGGCTGGTCGTGCCGTCGGCCTGCTTGAACGCCTCGAAGATCACCCGCATCTTGCTGGCCGCGATGCCGATGCCCGTGTCGGTCACCGAGAACGCGATCAGCGGCGCGTCCGGATCGCTGAGCGAACCGGCCTCCAGGAGCTGCTCCCTGATCCCCACCGGGACATCCCCGCTCGCCGGCCGGATCACCAGCTCCACCGAGCCGGAGTCGGTGAACTTCACCGCGTTGGAGAGCAGGTTGCGCAGCACCTGGAGGAGCCGCTGCTCGTCGGTGTGCAGGGTGGCGGGCAGCTCCGGCGAGACCCGCACCGACAGGTCCAGGCCCTTCTCCGCGGTCAGCGGCCGGAAGGTCGCTTCCACGTAGTCCACGAGCTGGACGAGCGCGATCCGCGTCGGGGAGACGTCCATCTTGCCCGCCTCGACCTTCGACAGGTCCAGGATGTCGTTGATCAGCTGGAGCAGGTCGGATCCCGCGCCGTGGATGGTCTCGGCGAACTCCACCTGCTTCGGCGACAGGTTGCCCTCGGCGTTGTCGGCGAGCAGCTTGGCCAGGATCAGCAGCGAGTTGAGCGGGGTGCGCAGCTCGTGCGACATGTTGGCGAGGAACTCGCTCTTGTAGCGCATGGAGACGGCGAGTTGCTCGGCACGCTCCTCCAGGACCTGCCGGGCCTCCTCGATCTCGGTGTTCTTCACCTCGATGTCCCGGTTCTGCTGGGCCAGCAGCTCGGCCTTCTCCTCCAGTTCGGCGTTGGACGCCTGGAGGGCCTTCTGCCGGTTCTCCAGCTCCGCCGACCGCTCCTGGAGCTGCTCGGTCAGCTCCTGCGACTGCTTCAGCAGCACCTCGGTCTTGGTGTTGACGGAGATGGTGTTGACGCTGGTCGCGATCATCTCGGCGATCTGGTTCAGGAAGTCCTTCTGGATCTGCGTGAACGGCGTGAAGGACGCCAGCTCGATCACGCCGAGCACCTGGCCCTCGAACAGCACCGGAAGCACGATCACCTGCGCCGGCGGAGCCTCGCCGAGCCCGGAGGAGATCTTCAGATAGCCGGTGGGCGCCTTCTCCACCAGGATCGTGCGCTTCTCCTGGGCGGCGGTCCCGATCAGCGCCTCACCGGGCCGGAACGACGTCGGCATGGAGCCCATCGAGTAGCCGTACGAACCGAGCATGCGCAGTTCGTACGCCTCCTCGTTCTCGGCGTTCGTGTCCTTGCCGTCGACCAGCGGCATCGCCAGGAAGAACGCGCCGTGCTGCGCGGTCACCACCGGCGTCAGCTCGCTCATGATCAGGGAGGCCACGTCCACCAGGTCGCGGCGGCCCTGCATCAGCGCGGAGATCCGGGCCAGGTTGCCCTTGAGCCAGTCCTGCTCCTGGTTGGCCACCGTGGTGTCGCGCAGGTTGGCGATCATCTTGTTGATGTAGTCCTGGAGTTCCTGGATCTCGCCGGACGCGTCCACGTCGATCTTCAGGTTCAGGTCGCCGCGGGTCACCGCGGTCGCCACGCGCGCGATGGCACGCACCTGCCTGGTCAGGTTCCCGGCCATCTCGTTCACGGACTCGGTGAGGTCCCGCCAGGTGCCGTCGACGTCACGCACGCGTGCCTGCCCGCCGAGCGCCCCCTCGGTACCCACCTCGCGGGCGACCCGGGTGACCTCCTCGGCGAAGCTGGACAGCTGGTCGACCATCGTGTTGATCGTCGTCTTCAGCTCGAGGATCTCGCCGCGCGCGTCAATGTCGATCTTCTTGGTCAGGTCGCCCTTCGCGATGGCCGTCGTGACCATCGCGATGTTGCGCACCTGACCGGTCAGGTTGGACGCCATCTGGTTCACCGACTCGGTGAGGTCCTTCCACGTACCCGCCACACCCGGTACGTGCGCCTGACCGCCCAGGATGCCGTCCGTGCCCACCTCACGGGCCACCTTGGTGACCTGGTCGGCGAACGAACTCAGCGTCTTCACCATCTGGTTGATGGTGTCGGCGAGCTGGGCCACCTCGCCGCTGGCCTCGATGGTGACCTGCCGGGTCAGGTCGCCGTTGGCGACCGCCGCCGACACCTGGGAGATGTTCCGCACCTGCATGGTCAGGTTGTTGGCCATCTGGTTCACGTTGTTGCTGAGGTCCTTCCAGATGCCCGTGACACCCGGAACCCGCGCCTGACCGCCCAGGATGCCCTCGGTGCCCACCTCACGGGCCACCCGGGTCACCTGCTCCGCGAAACTCGACAGCTGGTCAACCATGGTGTTGACCGTCGTGACGAGTTCGAGGATCTCGCCCTTCGCGTCAACGGTGATCTTCTTCGACAGGTCGCCCTTGGCGACCGCGGTCGTGACCTCGGCGATGTTGCGCACCTGGATGGTCAGGTTGTTCGCCATGAAGTTCACGGACTGGGTGAGGTCCTTCCAGGTGCCCGCCACCCCCTGCACCTCGGCCTGGCCGCCGAGGATGCCCTCGGTGCCCACCTCGCGCGCCACGCGCGTGACCTCCTGGGCGAACGACGACAGCTGGTCGACCATCGTGTTCAGGGTGTTCTTCAGCTCCTGGATCTCACCGCGCGCGTCCACGGTGATCTTCTGGGAGAGGTCACCCCGGGCCACCGCGGTGGCCACCTGGGCGATGTTGCGCACCTGGGCCGTGAGGTTGCCGGCCATGCCGTTCACGGAGTCCGTCAGGTCCCGCCACACACCGGCCACACCGGGAACCTGCGCCTGACCGCCGAGCCGGCCCTCCGTACCCACCTCACGGGCCACCTTGGTGACCTGGTCGGCGAAGGCGGACAGCTGGTCGACCATCGTGTTGATCGTGTTCTTCAGTTCGAGGATCTCGCCACGCGCGTCGACGTCGATCTTCTGGGACAGGTCGCCCCGTGCCACCGCCGTCGTCACCTGGGCGATCTGCCGCACCTGCGAGGTCAGGTTGCCGGCCATGAAGTTGACGGAGTCCGTCAGCTCCTTCCAGGTGCCCGAGACGCCGTCCACGCGCGCCTGACCGCCGAGGCGGCCCTCCGTGCCCACGTCCCTGGCCATCCGCGTCACCTGGTCGGCGAAGCTGGAGAGCTGGTCCACCATCGTGTTCACGGTGTTCTTCAGCTTCAGCATCTCGCCGGAGACGTCGACCGTGACCTTCTGCGACAGATCACCGTTGGCCACCGCCGTCGTCACCTGGGCGATGTTGCGGACCTGGCCGGTGAGGTTGCGGAATGCGGTGTTGACGGAGTCGGTCAAGTCCTTCCAGGTACCGGCGGCTCCGGGCACCTGCGCCTGGCCGCCCAGCTCACCCTCGACCCCGATCTCCCGGGCCACCCGGGTGACCTCGGCACCGAACGACGACAGTTGATCAACCATGCCGTTGACGGTGTTCTTCAGTTCCAGCATCTCGCCGGCCACGTCGACGGTGACCTTCTGCGACAGATCACCGTTGGCCACCGCCGTCGTCACCGCGGCGATGTCGCGCACCTGCGTGGTGAGGTTCCGGAAGACCGTGTTGACGGAGTCCGTCAGGTCCTTCCAGGTACCCGCCGCGCCCGGCACGTTCGCCTGCCCGCCGAGGCGCCCCTCGCCGCCGACCTCGTTGGCCACGCGCGTGACCTCGTCCGCGAAGATCCGCAGCGTCTCGGTCATCTGGTTGATCGTCTCGGCGAGCTGCGCGACCTCACCGCGCGCCGGAACGGTGACCTTGCGTGACAGGTCACCGTTGGCGACCGCGGTGGTCACCTCCGAGATCCCGCGCACCTGGGCCGTCAGGTTGCCGGCCATCGTGTTGACGGAGTCGGTGAGCTCCTTCCACGTCCCCGCCACCCCCGGCACGTTCGCCTGACCGCCCAGGATGCCGTCCGTGCCCACCTCGCGGGCGACCCGGGTCACCTCCGAGGAGAACGCCGACAGCTGGTCCACCATCGTGTTGACGGTTTCCTTCAGCTCCAGCATCTCGCCGGCGACCTGAACCGTGACCTTCCGCGACAGATCACCCTTGGCGACCGCCGTCGTCACCAGCGCGATGTCCCGCACCTGCGCCGTCAACCGGTACGCCATCGTGTTCACCGAGTCCGTGAGGTCCCGCCACGAACCGGACATACCGCGCACCCGGGCCTGACCGCCCAACTTGCCCTCGGTGCCCACCTCACTGGCCACCCGCGTGACCTCGTCGGTGAACGTCGACAACTGGTCGACCAGGTTGTTGACGGTCCGGCCGACCTTCAGGAACTCACCGCGCAGCGGATGCCCGGCCCCGTCCGCCGACGGCGACCGCAACTCCATGCGCGGCGACAGGTCGCCCTCCGCCACCGCCGTCAGGACCCGCCCCACCTCGGAGACCGGCCGTACCAGGTCGTCCACGAGCGCGTTGGAGTTGTCGACGGCCGCCGCCCAGGAGCCTTCGCAGGCACCCGTCTCCAGCCGCTCCGTGAGCTTTCCCTCACGTCCGACGACACGCCGTACCCGCGACAGCTCACCCGTGAGGTGGAGATTGCGGTCGGCCACCTCGTTGAAGACCGCCGCGATCTCCGACATCACGCCGTCCCCGGACACCGTGAGCCGCTTGCGGAAGTTGCCGTCCCGCATCGCCACGAGCGCCACCAGCAACCGGTTCAGCGAAGCCGTGTCCACCGCGGTGGTCCCGTCACCGCCCCGCTGCCTGCTCAGGGACGGTCCGCCCTTCGCGCGCGCCCTAGTGCCCCGCGCCGCTGCGCCAGACTCCACTGTGTCCCTCCCGCAGGGGTCGACCGTTACTGCTGTGCTCGGACACCGCCATACTCGGCGTACCGCTTACTCCGGCGTACCAGTTACTGCTGCGTATTTCTGCCGGACGACATCCGGCCACACCAGGGGCTGCTGCCCGCCGAACACGCAACGCATTCGGGCTGACCGGACCTTCATCACAAGCCTGCCCAGTGTTTCACCCTCACCGAACCAGGCCATAACAGTTCGGCAGCTTCGCACATCGTCCGCACACCCTGGGGGCGTAAACACTGGCGACCGGCATCCGCTCGGACCGTGAAGGTAAGTAACCTTGCATGCGGCTGTCCAGCCGCACCGGTCCGTCCGGCCTGGGCGGTGGCACGAGAACGAGCGGGCATTCGGAGGGGCGGCCGCAGACCATGACCACCGGAGTGATCCCCGGGGGACACAACCCGGAGCCACGGCCAACGGGCGAGCGCATGCCGCAACAGCGGCACCAGCCCGGCCAGGCGAGCCCGCATGTCGAGACCCGGACGGGGAGTTCTGTGATCACCGCGCGCGCGGCCGCCACCTTCGAGCCCGTCGGGCGATCGGTCGCGACCGCCCGGTCCTTCGTCCGCGACACCCTCCAGGGCTGGGGCTTCGCCGACGTCGTGGACGACGCGGTGGTCCTCACCAGCGAACTCGTGACCAACGCGGTGGTGCACGCCGGCACCCACGCCGACGTGCTGTGCCTGCGCTCGGACGACGGGGTGCGCATCGAGGTCGCCGACCGCTACCCGGAACGCGAGGTCCCGCTCCAGGGCTCCGCCGTCAACATGGGCAGCCCCGACCGCGAGGGCGGCCGCGGACTCCAGCTCTGCGCGGCCCTCGCCGCCCGCTGGGGTGTCGAGTACACGTCCACGCACAAAAATGTCTGGTTTCAGCTCGATCTCCCCGAACGCCCGGTGGGCACCCGCGCGGCCGGCCCGTCCCTCCCCGCCGACCTGCTGCCCCTCGCCGACGGCCGGGTCCGGGTCGCGGTCGTCCAGATCGACCGCAAGGGCTCCATCTCGGCGTGGAACGAGGACGCCGAGGAGGTCTTCGGCCACACCGCCGCCGACGTCACCGGCAAGCCGCTCAGCGACCTCGCCGCCTGGCCGCACACCCCCGGCACCGGCACCGGCATCGCCGAGGCCCTCCAGCTCTCCCGCTGGGAGGGCAGCTACGGCATCCGCGGCGCCGACGGCCGCGTGACCCCCGTCTACGCCTCGCACCTGAGAGTCCGTGACACCGGCGGCGAGCCCTCCACCGTCTGCCTGCTCGTCCGCGACCACGAACGGGCCGTCCTCCAGACCCCGTTGCGCGTCCCCGCCTCCGACACCGGCGGCGCCTCCGACGGCCAGAGCAGCGACCCCTTCGAGGTGTTCATCGGCTCCCCCGCCCCGGACGACCTCGACGGCCTCCTCCAGCGCACGGTCGAACGCGCCCGCGACATGCTCGACGGCGACTCCGCGTTCCTGCTCCTCGCCACCGACGACGAGACCGAGTTGGAGGTCCGCGCCTCCACCGGCCTCCCGTCCGCCCGTCAGCGCTTCGCGCGCGTGCCCGTGGAAGCCGGCCCCGGCCGCTACGGCTCGGCCCGCATGCCGGCCGTACACGACGATCTGGCGGCCGTTCCTGGCGCGGTCCCCCTCCTGGCCGGCACCGGCATGCGCTCGGTCGTCACGGTCCCGCTGAAGGTCGAGGGCCGCCTCACCGGCTCCCTGGGCGTCGCGGCCGAAGCACCGGGCAGGTACTCCAACGAGGAGGCGCTGCGCCTCCAGTTCGCCGCCGACCGCATCGCCCTGGCCGTCGAGTCGGCCCGCCTGGGCGAGCTGGAACGGCTGCGCCGCGGCTCGCTCAGCTTCCTCGTCGAGGCCTCCGACCTGCTCGCCGGCACCCTGGACCGCGACCAGACCCTCGCCCTGATGGCCCAGATGACCGTCCCGACCCTCGCCACCTGGTGCGCCGTCTACACCATCGCCGACCAGGCCTCCGACCCCTACCTGTCGTACGTCCTGCACGAGGACGAGGAACTCATCGACGGCATCAAGTCGTTGCTCGCCAAGGTGCCCCCGCCGGACCCGGTACCCACGCCCGGCGCCCGCGTCTGGACCGCCCCCGGCGAGCACGCCCACCAGGCCGCCCTGCGCAGCTCCATGCGCAGTCTCGGCCTGACCGGCGGCCCCACCCGGCAGGTCTCCGCCGGCATCGGCCCGACGCTCGCCACGGCCTCCGCAGTGGGCGGCGAGACCGTCGTCCTCCCCCTGGTCGCCCGCAACCGCGTCATCGGCATGCTCACCCTCGGCAAGCCCACCGACGAACACTTCCGCCAGGAGATCCTGGAACTGGCCGAGGACCTGTCCCGCCGGGCCGCCCTGGCCCTGGACAACGCCCGCCTGTACTCGGAGCGCACGGCCATCAGCCAGGCCCTCCAGCGCAGCCTCCTGCCCCCGGGCACCCCGCACATCGAGGGCATGGAGGTCGAGGTCATCTACCGCGCGGCCGGCGAGGGCAACGAGGTCGGCGGCGACTTCTACGACGTCTTCCCCATCGCCGACAACGCGTACGGCTTCGCCATCGGCGACGTCTGCGGTACGGGCCCCAACGCGGCCGCGGTCACCGGCCTCGCCCGGCACGCGCTCCGCCTCCTGGCCCGTGAGGGCCTCAGCGGCCCCGCCGTCCTGGAGCGCCTCAACTCGGCCATCCTGGACGAGGGAGCCCGCAGCCGCTTCCTGACCCTCCTGTACGGCGAGATGCGCCCCCAGGCGGACGGCAGCGCGGAGATGAAGGTGGTCTGCGCCGGCCACCCGCTCCCGCTGCGCCTGCGCCAGGACGGCACGGTCGAGGCCGCCGCCGAACCCCAGCCCCTCCTCGGCGTCATCGAGGACCTGGAGCTGTACGAGCAGACGGTCACCCTCGACCCGGGCGACGTCCTCCTCTGCGTCACCGACGGCGTGACGGAACGCCGGGAAGGCACGCGCATGTTGGGCGACGACGGCCTCGCGGACGTCCTGACCACCTGCACCGGCCTGACCGCGGGCGCGGTCGCCGCACGCATCATGCGCGCGGTGGAGCGCTTCGCGTCCGACGCCCCGTCCGACGACATGGCCATTCTGGCGATGCGGGTCCCCGGCCTTCAGAAGGACTGAGAGGGCGGGGGAAAGAGGGCATGAGAAAGGCCCCGCCCATACGGGCGGGGCCTTTTCACTGGAGCCCCCAAACGGAATCGAACCGTTGACCTTCTCCTTACCATGGAGACGCTCTACCGACTGAGCTATAGGGGCCTGTCGCCTTTTCGAGGTTTCCCCCGCGGCAACGGAATAGATCATACCCCGAACAGACCCGACTTCCCAAACTCGTTCAGAAGGCGGGCTGAAGCAGTCCGCCGAGGGCATTGCAGGCGGACACGATCCGCTGCATCTCCCGCTTCGTCAACGCGGCGTCCACGGGCAGCGCCAGCGTCTCGTCCGCGGCCACCTCGGTTTCCGGCAGCGAGACACAACGCCTGAATTCCGGCAGTCGGTGCACCGGCGTCTTCACCGGCACCCGGCAGTCAACTCCCTTGCCCCGCAGGGCCCGAGCGAAGGCGTCCCGGTCGGGCCGGCCGTTCCCCGGCACCCGCACGACGTACTGCTGGTAGGTGTGCCCGTCACCGCCGTCCGGCGTCCGCACACCGCGCAGCTTCGCATCGAGGTAGGTGGCCCGCTGCCGTCGCTGCGCGATCTCGTCGTACGGAGCCTCCGACTCGCCCTGCTCCAGCACCAGCAGCCCGTGCCGCTGCCCCAGCTCGCGCAACCGCCGGATGTCGGCCCACCGTCCAAACCGGTGCACGACAACGACCGCTGCGGAACGGGCGGTTACGGCCGCCTCCACCGCCGTCACGTCGAGACAGTAGGTGAGCGGATCTATGTCGGCGAACACCGGAAGCGCACCGGCCAGTGTCACGGCCTCGGCGACCTCGACGTTCCCGAAGGCCGGCACGATGACCTCGTCGCCGACTCCGACACCGGCGGCCCTGAGCATTGCAGCAGTACCCATGCTGGGATGCTCGGCGCGGAACGTGAACGACACGTTACGCAAACCAAAAAAGGGTTGGACCCGGAACCGAAGTTCCAGATCCAACCCTTTGAAGAATTGTTCGGCGGTGTCCTACTCTCCCACAGGGTCCCCCCTGCAGTACCATCGGCGCTGTAAGGCTTAGCTTCCGGGTTCGGAATGTAACCGGGCGTTT